>CAIWTR010000104.1 GCA_903915615.1 uncultured Armatimonadota bacterium | reverse complement strand
GATATCGTCAACCAGGCTGCCATCAGTCCCGATGCAAACACAGTCGTCACGGCAAGCTCTGACAAGTCCCTCAAGGTCTGGGAACTGGCATCCGGTAAACTCCTCCAAACCCTCCGCGATCACGCCGATCAAGTCCTTGGTGTTGCCTATCATCCGAGCGGCAAGCACATCGTCTCGTGTGGCCTCGACAAATCGTTTAAGACTTGGGACACCACTAGCTGGAAGCGACTGTACTCCGTTCCGGCACACGATGATGGCATTTACGACATCGACATGACGCCATCCGGAAACCACATTTATACAACCGGCGCGGACCGTCGTGTGCGTGTCTGGCACTTTGGGACAGAAGGGGCCGGTCATGTCCGTGATTTTGGCCTCCGTCAGGCCGGATGGGCCGCAGCAATTGCCGGACAAAACCCCGTTCTCGTCTCCGGTGACACGCATATAAGAGCCTGGCGTATCTCGGATGCCAGCTCGCTAATGGATATTGACCTCGCATCCGATGTGATGTCCACCGCGATATCGAATGACACGCTTCTTGCGGCTGCGGGGCTGTGGAATGGGGATGTTGTTATCATCGATGTCACATCCAAGGCCAAAAAGTGGACGATTAGCACCAAGGGTGTTGGGCTGTAGCGATGTTCTCATCTAGTAATCTCCGCGTCGCGGCGGTGTTCATTTGTTTGGGAGGCGTTGGCCTCATCGCCGATCCAGCAGCTGCGCAGACGCTCCGGCCGCGCGTGCAAAGCTATCATCAGCTGCGCTGCGCCCGCGGCGGCGAAGCCATCATTCGTATTTCAGGCGTGCAGTTTGGCGCTGCCACTGGGGCATCGATCAACGCACCGGGCATCACCGTTGTTAGCGTTACTGCCGAAGGCAACCCTGCCCGCAACCAATCCGGCACGGCCGTCGTAAAGCTAAACATCGCCGAAAGTGCCCAAATCGGCAGCTTCCCACTCCGCGTCGCCACGCAATTCGGTGTCTCAGACCCCATCATGGTTGTCGTCGAGCCCTACCCGGAGCTCCCCGAAACGGAACCGAACAACACCCGCGAAGCGCCAGGCACACTCAAAGCCGGCACAACGGTCACAGGCACGATCGACAGTCTAAATGACATCGACACCTTCGAGCTTCCGATGGAAAAGGGCGAAACCTGGGTGGTCGACACCGTCGCTGGACGCATCGGGTCGCCGCTTGTCCCAAGTGTCCGCATCACGAATGCAACCGGCCGCGAAGTCGCCTTCCAGGACACCCTCGCGAACGCCGACCCACGAACCGTCTTCACCGCACGCGAATCCGGGACTTACTTTGTCACACTCCGGGATGCCCGCTACAAAGGCGGCGGCGACTTCCGCTACCGCGTCACAGCGCACAAACACGCATCGGCGACCGGTGTCTTTCCCCGCAGCGGTCAGCCGGGGAAGGCGCTAAGTGTCCGTGTCGATGGCCCAAATGCACCACTGACTCCAATCTCTGTGATGATGCCCGAGCTTGCTGTTCCGGGAATCACATCGATTTCCATCCCAATGGGCACCGCGTGGAGTCAGCCCATTCCCTTCTTTGTCGACTTCTACGGCACGACGCAGGAGTCGGAACCTAATGACCGCGTGGCGCTGGCGATGCAGGTGACGGCGCCCATTGTCATCGATGGCCGTATTCGCCCAAGCCAAATCGGTAACCGTAGCGACACTGACCTCTACCGCGTCAAGCTCGCGGCGGGGCAGGTGATTGAGGCTGCTGTTGATGCCGGTAAGCTCGGCTCGCCGATGGATCCTGTGGTTCGTATTCTCGATGCAAATGGTGGTGAGCGGGCACGGGATGACGATAGTGGCGGTAGCCGTGATGCGAAATTAGTCTTTACGGCACCTGCCGCTGGTGAGTATTTGGTTGAAGTCACGGATGCGGGTAACCGCAGCGGGGATGCCTACATTTATCGCCTCCAGCTTGCGGCTCCGCGGGCGGACTTTGCCATCGCAATGGTCCCCGATGCACCCCTCGTCATCGCCGGTGGGCGTACCGCGGCTGTCGTCAATGTCACCCGTATCCACGGCTATAACGCGGAAATCCCGCTTGTGTTTGACAACCTCCCCGCAGGTGTTCGCGTCGCGGATGGCAGTGTTATCCCGGCGGGTGCGGGCAGCGTCCGTGTTATCTTTGAGGCCGCTCCCGATGCGAAACCCGGTGGTTTGGAAACAACGCTTTACGGAACCGGGATGGTCGGCGGAATCAAAACCAGACGTTTCGCAGCGGGTATTCAGGAAGACTATAGCAAGAACGGTGATCAGGTTGTCCGTGCGACAAAGCGGCAGCCGGGCGTAGCGGTTGGAGTTTCAGCTC
>CAIWTR010000103.1 GCA_903915615.1 uncultured Armatimonadota bacterium | reverse complement strand
CTGCCTGAACGAACATCATGAAACCGAATGGACTTCCAATGCCCGCAAACAGCAGATATTGCTTTCCAGCGGCAAGGGATGCTCCCCGAAGCCCTTGCATCCGAAGGAGGGGTTCGGCAAGAACAATCAAGCCGATGTCAATGGCAACCGCCAAAATGAGCATCAATGTCAGGCAATAGCGCAGCGCATTGCGTGCTTCATCGATATCGCCCGCTCCCACGGCACGCGCAATGAGGGCGCTGGCGGCGGTCGAGATGGCCATCGACACCGAGCCAACCGTAAAGATTAGCGTTGTGCAGATACTGACCGCAGCCATCGCAGGCGTGCCAAGTCCAGACACAAAAAAACGATCGAGGAATCCATTGATGGTGTGAAGCAGCATCGTGGCCACACTTGGAAGGGCGATAAACAAGACGCCCAACCCGATTGGCCCTTCGAGGATCATCCGGGTCCGCTTTTCCTGTGCGGCATCCCGCGGAGACATAACTGCTGACACAAGGGGTGTTTTACCTTGAATCACCATCCAGCGGGTGCGTCAGCTGCATAAGAAAGGCGGATTTATTAAAGAACCCTCCGGTGGCCCGGATGCTTTACGGAGAATAACGCCCATCGATGCGCGTTAGAATAATGAACACAATGAAACGCTCCCGGGCGATGCCCGGTCTGGAAGATGTACATGCAACTCGATTACCTGGAAGACAAGTGGGATGACACGCTCGCGGCATCGATGGATGAACCTGAGCTCCTCCGCTACCGCTCAAACCTACTTGGCAGCGACCCACGCCTGACCAACTTTGGCGGCGGAAACACATCCGCGAAGATTTCCGGTATCGATCCCATCACTGGCTCTACCGTCGATGTCCTTTGGGTCAAAGGTTCCGGCGGCGACCTTGGGACCATCAAGCGCTCGGGCTTTGCGACGCTCTACCAGGACAAGCTGGAGGCGCTGAAGTCCCGCTACCGCGGCTTGGACTTTGAAGATGAGATGGTTGCGCTGTACCCCCTCTGCGCATTTGGTCAAAACAGCACGGCACCATCGATTGATACACCGCTCCACGCATTTGTCCCTGAGCGCCACGTCGACCACCTCCACCCGGACTGGGCGATTGCGCTTGCCGCATCCGCAAATGGACCAGCCCTCCTCGAAAGACTTCGCGATGAGCAAGGCATCCACCTCGTCTGGCTGCCATGGAAGCGCCCGGGCTTTGAGCTCGGATTGTGGCTTGAGAGCGCCATTGCGCAAAATCCCGGCTGTGATGGTGTGATTCTCGGCTCGCATGGTCTGTTCACCTGGGGAGCGACCAGCCGTGAGTCTTATGTGAGCACGCTACGTGTCTTGGATGCCATCGGGAAATTCGTCGTCCCACGGATTGAAGCCCGCGGCACGGCACGTTTTGGTGGGCAGGTTGCAGCCACCCGTGACGATCGCGATGGCCTTGTCTCGGCGGTCGCGCCTGTCCTCCGCGGGGCTTTTACAAAGGCGAGCGGTAAGCGCCCGGTGATGCATTTTCACGCGACACAGGATGTGTTGGAGTTCGTAAACTCCGCCGATGTCGCAAAGCTTGCG
>CAIWTR010000102.1 GCA_903915615.1 uncultured Armatimonadota bacterium | reverse complement strand
CTGGACGTCTTACCGATGCGTGCTCTCGCAAGCTTCGCGAGGCAGCATGGCCTGATATCGATTGCTGATAACACGCTCTGCACCCCTATTGGATGTAATCCACTCAACCTCGGAGTGGATATCGTTGTTCACTCGGCTACGAAGTATATGGGTGGTCACGGGGATGTCCTTGCTGGAGCGATTTGCACATCTGAGCTGTTGATGGAGCAAATCGAGCCTTGGAGAATACTTCAAGGTGGCACGTTATCCGCCGATGCTGCATGGCTTGTGCATCGTGGTCTATCAACGCTTGCGATGCGCTTTGCCCGCCACTGTCAGAATGCAAAGGATGTTGCATCCTTTTTGAGTTCACATCCTGCGGTCACGGTGTTGAACTTCCCAGGCATTCCAAGCAGTGATGATCACGAAGCCGCCGCTACAGAGCATCCCGGTGGGATTGGTGGGCTGCTAAGTTTCCACTATGCAGGCGAAGTTGATAGGATGCTTACTCGGCTAGTGCATTGCAGTATTGCTCTGTCACTAGGGGAACCGATGACGCTGGTTGCACATCCCGCAAGTATGTTGCGGTGCGATGGTGGCCATTCAGCACTCGGGCAACTCTGCCCGAATTTGATTCGCGTCGCCGTAGGTTTGGAGGACCCATGCTTGGTGATAAACGACCTGAAACAGGCAATGGTGGTGTAGGGCCAGATCCGATTACGCTAGGTGCGCGGATTCAGCGAATTCGTATGCGAATGAATCTGTCTGTCCGCGATGTTGCTGAAAAGGCAGGGGTCAACAAGAATACAATCTTGCGCCTTGAAAAGGGACTAACACCATCGTACACAACCCTTAATCGCGTTTGTGAGGCTCTCGGAATACACATCGCGCAGCTGACCCGCCAAGATGCACATGATGAAACAACGATCGCAGTGCATAGCAGGGGAAATGAAGGCAGATCCCAGCTCGCAGCGGATGAGACTGCACTTTTGACATCTCTTGAATGTCGTCTTCCGGATGGAAGAATCAATAGCGCGCTTCTTGAGCTTTATGATCGCACAGAGCCGGTAAATCACCCCGGAGAAGAGTTCATTTTCTGTCTTCGCGGTACCGCGCTGTTGACGGTTGGTGGGCAAACCTATACGCTAGGCGAGGGAGACGCGGCTACGTTTTGGAGCACTGAGATACACCGATATGCTCCAGCTGAGGAAACTCCGGAAGAATCATTACCAGTACTGTTACTAACGGTATGGCTTGATACCCGGGATGAGCGCTGATAACCAAGAGGGGAACGAACGAATATGATGTCCATTGGAATGATTGCCACACTGGCAATGCTTGGCACAGCACCCGGCCAGCAGACAACCGTAAAGTTGAACTACGATGCTAAGGCGACCGCTACCGCGCGTGTGGGCTACATGCCGATTCGTGTAGAGTTGACGTCCATCAAGCCGGATTCAATCAAAAAAGAGCCTGTCTACACTGGTACCGCACGTTACGGAGTTATCAAAGCCGGCGACAGCAAGAAGTCAAATGTTGCTGTGGTTTTGGATGAACCCGCTGGTGGTGAGTTCCGGATTTACGTTGACTCAAACGCTGATGGTGACCTGACCAATGATGGCGACTCAGCATGGTCTAAGAAAACGGATCAGGGCGGTGGCCGAACCCTCTTTGGACCAGTCGATAAAACGGTAAAGGCAACCTACGAAGGCCGTGGACGTAAGCCTGTTGATACCGCCATCAGCATCTATCGCATCGCCAGTCCAACATTGGATGCGTTGTTGATGTATCGCAACGGTGGACGTACTGGTGAACTCAGCCTTGGCGGCGCTCCCTACAAAGCGACGCTGATTGAGAACGATACGGACGGCGTGTATTCCAAGTCGCTCGATGATAAAGACCAGCCACTGCCAGGCAATGTAAAGTCTGGACGACCTGTGTGGTTGATTCTCGAAGCTGATGGCAAGAAGCAGCAAGTCGACATACGGATGCCTTTTGAAGTTGCGGGTAAGGCATACGTTGCGAATGCATCGAATGATGGTTCCACGCTAACCGTCGAACCAACGACACGTGTTGCGAAGAAGGCTCCCGCCGCCCCGCAGCGCCCGCCGATTATCGCAAACGGCAAAGATGCGCCTGACTTTGTGGTTACCACGCCAGAAGGTGCCGAAGTAAAGCTCGCTGATTACAAAGGTAAAGTCGTAATTCTCGACTTCTGGGCAACGTGGTGTGGTCCATGTATGCGGTCTATGCCGCATCTTGAGCAGGTCTGGAAAAAGGTCCAATCCAAGAACGTCGTGGTCCTGGCTGTCTGCGTGTGGGATGACAAGTCCGCATACGATAAGTGGGTCCCTGAAAACAAGAGCAAGTTCACATTCCCACTGCTTTTTGACGCAGCTGCCAAAGACAACTCAAAGTCAATTGCATCGGCTAAATATGGCGTCTCCGGAATTCCGAGCACATTTGTGATCGGCGCCGATGGCAAAGTTGTCGAGGGCATCGTTGGCTTTAGTGGTGACAGTGACAAGCGTGTTGAAGAAGCACTCAAGAAAGCTGGAATCAGCGTCGACTAAAATCTCGCTGGCAGGCACTTTACGGAATCATTCAGTTCTGTAAAGTGCCCGTTTTGTATAAGGACAACATAATGTTGACATTACCCGTAGCTGCGATTGTAACAATGATGGTTTCGAACCCGGTTCCAAGTGTGATGCCGCAGGCCTTACCTGGATTTCTAACCGAGGCGAAGGCGAGCGCGCCCAAGTCCGTGAAGAAGGGTAAAGAGTTTTCCGTTGCGTTGTCCTTTACTGTAAAACCCGGCTATCACGTCTATGCGCCAAAGCCAGGCGATGAGAACGCAATACCGACATCGGTTGAACTCGAAGATGGTAGCGCATACAAAATTGCATCCATCAAGTGGCCGGATGCGCACAAGGACCCGATGGGAGTCATGATCATGAGTGGCAAGGTGGATGTCACGTTGCAAATGGTTGCTCCTGCTGCAAAGAGTGCAAAGTCCATCCTGAAGATAAAGCTCAGATCGCAAGGCTGCGATGACTCATCCTGTTTGCCTCCAGCCACAGTGTCTTTGTTGTCTGTGATTGAAGTCAAGTAGCTATGAAACTGCGCGTGCTGTTCCGTCTCTTTGCCATGTTTGCTCTTGCTGTAACTGCGCCGTTGGCGTTTGGACAAGGCAATCCAGTGCATTTGACATTGGAACGGGATGGCGGCGCTTTACATCCAGGGGAGGCAACTAAGATCCGCGTGAAAGCGGTCATTGATGCGCCTTACCATATCTACTCAACGGTTCAGCTTCCTGACCCCGCGCCACTTGCTACGACGATAGCGGCAGATGATGCATCTGAGACAGGCCTCCTTTCAATCTCCGGTAAACCGGGTGAATCTGCTCCGAAATCGAAGTTTGATAAAGGCTTCAACAAGGATGTTGGAATCCATGAAGGTTCTGGCACGTTTGAGGCTGCACTCGCAGTAGCACCTACGGCAGGCGTCGGCACACTTTCAGGAACAATTAGTGTGCGTAGTCAGGCCTGTGATGATCGTGGATGCCTTCCTCCAAAAACGATACGGCTACCAATTACGGTTCCGATTGAAGCTGGCGAGGTTAGGGCAGGATCATCGCCTGATGATGTCCAAAAGCAGCTCGCGACCGCATCCGCCATAGGTGCAGGGCAAAGCGGAAATCAACAAGATTGGCTGCCATTCTTAGCCACTGCATTTGTTGCTGGACTTGTCACGTTGTTGACACCGTGTGTATTCCCACTGATTCCCGTGACGTTGGCGTTCTTCACAAAACTTGCCACACAGGATGCCAAGGCCTCCGGTCCGGCTCCAAGTATCCTGAAGTACTCTCTCCTTTATGCTTTGGGGATTGTTACGTGCTTCACAGGCCTTGGTGTAGTGCTTTCAGTGTTGTCTGGCGGTACTGCAGCGCGCGACTTTGCCATCAATCCATGGGTCAACTTAGTCTTCACCGGTCTGTTTATTGTCTTTGGTCTTGCTCTCCTTGAAGTCACCGAAATCCGTCTCCCGTCAAAGATCCAGCAGCTGAGCGCATCCAGAAATGGCTCGACACTTGGCATCCTCGGCATGGGCTTGACCTTTGTCGTATCCGCATTCACCTGTACAGCACCGATTGTCGGGAGCCTGTTAGTCCTTGCTGCAAATGCAACCGGAGCCGCGGCGTTTGTAAAGCCAATCATCGGGATGTTAGTTTTTAGCACAGCATTGGCGCTTCCGTTTGTGTTGCTGTCTTTGTTCCCAGGACTGTTGGCACGGCTGCCGAAGAGTGGGGCGTGGCTCACAACACTCAAAGGTGCGATGGGCTTTCTCGAACTTGCCGCTGCCCTCAAGTTTCTCTCTACCGCAGACATCTACTGGAACTGGCAGCTACTTACAAGGCCTGCATACCTTGCAATCACGAGTCTTGTTCTCATCGCTGGTGGTCTTTGGCTACTTGGCCTTCTCAATGTTGGCTTTAATACGCCATCCGGGAAGGTTACCAAGTCGCGCGGAGCGTGGGCAGCTCTCTTCATTGCCGCTGGACTCTATTGTCTCTATGGCGTCTCTGGTCGCCCTGTAGTTCGGTTCATCGGACAGTTTTTGCCTCCACCACCAAAGTCAGTCACTGACATCACCTTCTTACCAACGCTTGCAGCCGGACAGTCGGTCGCGAAAGCTACTGGTCAGCTCATCTTTGTAGACATCACAGGGCATACGTGTACCAACTGCCGGGATGTTGAACTAAACGTGATGCCAGAGCCTGAAGTGAAGCCATTCCTCGAGAAGATGGTTCGTGTGCGGTTGTTTACGGACCAAGGTGAGTCTGCGACATCTGATGTAGCTGCAGCGAATACTAAGTATCAGCTTGACACATTCAAAGATGCGACATTGCCACGCTATGCAGTCCTCGATGCGACCGGCAAAGTCCTCGGCACGACAGATTACACGACAGCCAAAGATGCGACAGCATTCGGAAAATGGCTAGCAGATGTCACCAAGTAGAGCGAGATAGTCGTAGGTTTGGACCGGGACAGTCCTTGGAACTAGTCGATGTTCGTATCGGGATAAATCTGAACTGGGACGAAGGCTAACCGATCACCTGCCACGCAGCGCATCCTAATGCCATCGATGAGCTCGTTTCCGACGGCGAAAATTTCATCCTCGGGTAGAGACCTTAAATGAACGTGGCCGAAGACGACTGAGTTTACGTGATGTGCTTTCAGCGTTGGGGTATACGGTTGAGCTGGGTAATGCGTCATTACTATCTTTACGCCACAGTCACCAATGTCGCTGAGCTGTTTCGTAAGAAGGGAAAGCTCACGTGCCAGCATTTTGGCATCATGGTCTGGACTCGGTAGACGCTGCGTTTGCCAGCCGCGAACTCCGACAATCCCAATCTCCTTATCCCCAAAGATCACGGGAGGTTCCAGCAAACCGGGGAAACTGATTGGCTGCTTAGCCTTCCACCAATGGTCATGATTGCCGCGGATAACAATCTTGATTCCTGGAAGGTTTGCAAGAAATTCTAAATCCTGACCGACTTCAGAGCGCTTTCTTGCCCATGAAAGGTCGCCGGCGATAAGCAGAACATCATTGTCCGCCACATTCGCACGGCAACCTTCCAGCAGCTGGGTTGGATGGTCAATCCATTCATCCCCAAACCGTGTCATGTCACGGTCAGGGCGTTCGAAGCTTAGGTGAGAGTCCGCAATGGCCCAAATCCGTGCTCCAGCATCCAGTGCAGGGAGACGTGTGACCACAACTACAGTCCGTTACTGTCAAAGACCTTTACAGTGCTCCAGAGGCGCCGACTTTCGGACACAAACTGGATGTGCTGTGGGTGTACTTGATATTCCTTCTCGGCGGCTGCATCCGGGAATTCGAGAAGCAATGCCACGATGTAGTCATTGTCAACCACGGGACGGTCTGTACCCGCCGGCGTTCCTAGAGCGAACGATGTTACACCTGGGATGGTTTCCAAGAGGGACTGGCACAAGCTGATGAGCTCCGCTTGATCAGTTGGGTTGGCAGTCTCAGTTGGGTAGAAGTACACGTGATGGAAGAAGCTCATGGTGATGTGTTCCTGAATAGATTGGAGTGGCTCTATAAGCCGGGTTCTGTCTTTGTATGGTCATCTCTCTTGGCTAGCAGTTGCCTGATAGCTCATGCGGCTCTACCCGGAGAATCGGCGGGCAACGTCATCTTCTCCTGTTCGAACCTTGCTGCGGATGGGGTTTGCCGGGCAGTGACGTCTCCGCCACTCCGGTGCGCTCTTACCGCACCATTTCACCCTTACCATCAATAAAGATGGCGGTATCTTTCTGTTGCACTTTCCGTCGGGTCACCCCGCCTGGCCGTTAGCCAGCATCCTGCCCTGCGCAGCCCGGACTTTCCTCAGGCTTTCACCTGCGACCACCCAAACCACTCCGGTGCGAAGTCTATCACGCTCGGTATTTGTACGAAAGTTGAATGACGGTTTTTACTTCAACTCCACTGCCGGTGCTGCTGCAAACTTATGGACACGCCGCGGCTCAGGTCGGCTGTTGCCGAACTGCGTTCGCCACAGAATTCCATTTAGATGTTCATCTATCTCGCTTTCCTCACTCGTGAGAGGAATCTTTGCACTCAATGCAGCATCCGCACTTCGCTTTGCGTTGACCTCACCGATGATTTCCTTCGATGGAAGAATCGCAGTGAACACACCATCGTTCTCAGGTTTGTTTCCAAAGATGGCAAATGGCGATGCAGTGGCGTCCATGATTGTCATCGGGCTCATGCCTAGCAACAACCCAATCGTTCGCAGCACAGAGTCTGTGTTATAAAACGATGAATCCAGTGTGGACTTCTTGATGAATGGCGACACCACATACGCTGTGGAGCGGTGTGCATCGACGTGGTCATAGCCGTTTTGTGCGTCATCTTCGATGATGAAAATCGCGCACTTCTTCCAAATCGGGGACTTGGAGATTGTCTCTACAAGCTGTCCGACAGCGAAGTCATTGTCAGCGACCATCGCTCGTGGTGATGGCATCCCAATACTCGCACCCGCTGTATGGTCATTTCCAAAGCGAACAAACATCAACTTTGGCACTTTATTCGTTGAAACAAGCTTGTCAAAGTCGCGTTTCCACGTTGTGAACCGCGATGGATCCTTATCAGGGCCAAAGGTTGGAGTCTGCTTTGGTGCAGGAGGCAGTCCATGTTTTATTACTGCTTCACTATCGGCAAATGAGAGGTCGTATTGGCGATATCCAGTGTTGGTCACGCCGAGGAGTGCCTTCTTTACCGGTGTGTTTGTCAGACCTTCAGCACCTTCTTCAGCGGTCTTACGAGGCTGCTCGACATCATCGGTAAAGAAGCCATAATTTCGCAACGAGACCTTGTGCTGGATGGCCT
>CAIWTR010000101.1 GCA_903915615.1 uncultured Armatimonadota bacterium | reverse complement strand
AAGAAAACGGGTGAGATTGTTTGGAGTGCAAGCCCAGGTAAGGCACCGAAGGACAACACCTTTGGCCGTCCTATTTTCGGCTGGCTGAATGGAAAGCGCGTGCTCTACACGGGATCCGGGGATGGTTCCCTGGTCTGTGTCAATGCACGCAACGGTCAGACGATCTGGCGTCTCCCTGTCAGCGCAGGTGGAATGAATGCCACTGTCGTGTTGCACAAGGGAAAAGTGATTGGCATCCACGGGGATGAAAACCTTGATTCATCGGAAAAAGGCCGCATGCTTGCGGTCAAAGTGGATGCAAAGGTCACTCCTGTCGAAGGCGAGCCACCACTCCTCGATAAAACAGCAGAAGTTTGGCGTAACAAGCTGACAGCTGTGTCATCCACACCAGTCCTCGTTGGTGACACCCTTTACGAAACCACCGCGACCGGTCAGCTGAATGCAGTCAATGCAAACACCGGGGCCATTATCTGGACCCTAAAGCTCGCGCCGGATCAGCTCCACGCATCCCCAACCTACGCGGATGGCAAGCTCTACATCCCATTCCAAAATGGCATGCTCTACGTCATTAAGCCGACGGCAACCAAGGGCATCATCCTCTCCAAAACCCAGCTTGCAGGCCGCGGAATCGGTGCACCAGCCGTATGGAATGGCCGTGTCTATGTCTTCACAACGGGTGGCCTGTACTGCTTTGGTAACCCGACTGTGCCTAAGAACCAGACCGCTGGTCTTCCAAAAGATGTCGCAAAGTATCCAGCGCCAGGTCCTGCGGCAAGCCTTCAGGTAATCCCGAACGAGCTGCTGCTCCGAACCGGAGACAAAGCCAAGGTACGCATTCGTAGCGTTGATGCAAATGGACTTCCGGTAAAGGAACTTCCGGTCACCGATGCCACATTTGCTTCGTTTGTCCCTCCGACGGCGAAAGTCAAGTCGACCCTCGATGGTGCATTTGATAACAACGGTGTTTTTACGGCAGGAGCGCCAAGCGCTGGAGCCTACAAAGCGACGATTGGCCCACTAAGCGGAACGCTGCGTGGACGAAGTGTGCAACCCCTTCCGTTCAACATCGACTTTGAAAACTTCACGCCAACGGAACCGGATGTCTACGAACCGGGTCCTTTGTTTGCGTACCCGCCGCTGCCATGGATTGGCGCACGTGGAAAATTCGATGTCCGTGACCTCGACACATCCAAGGTGTTTGCAAAGACCCTCGACAACATCTTCTTCCAGCGCGCGACGGTGTTCTTTGGACATCCAGATGAAAAGGACTACACCATCACGGCTGAAGTCCGAGCGGATGGTTCGAAGCGCACAATGTCAACCGTTGGACTGGTTTGCCAGCGCTACTATGTCGTCTTGAATGGCAACGCTCAGGAGCTCGAAATTAACTCGAACCAAGAGCGTATCAAGGCAGTTGTTCCATTCAAGATGGAGCCTGAGACTTGGTATGTGATGTCTGCGCGGGTCGATGTCCAACCGGATGGCACAGGCATTGTCCGTGCGAAGGTGTGGCCAAAGGGTCAACCTGAGCCAGGAAAGTGGACGATTGAGGTGAAGCATAAAAATGTTCACCGACAAGGCTCACCAGGCATTTTTGGCTTTTCGCCGCAAAGTCTGTACAAAGTCTACGTAGATAATATTTCTGTAAAGTCGAACCGCTGAGGATAACACGATGCGAAAATCTTTCTTAGCTCCTGCTATCACCGTTGCCATCTCGGCGATTGTTCCATTGGTCGGCAATGCCGCAGACTGGCCATTCTGGGGAGGAACATCCTCCAGAAACATGGTATCCCCTGAGGTTGGGCTCCCACAGACTTGGGATGCTGGACGCTATGTCCAGGGTTCTGAGGAAATTGACATGGCGACAACACGCAATGTCAAGTGGGTCGCCAAGCTTGGCTCACAAACCTATGGCAACATGACCATTGCCAAGGGCAAAGTTCTCATTGGTACCAATAATGAAGTGCCACGGGACCCACGCCTAACGGGTGACCGCGCTGTCCTGCTCTGTCTCGAAGAGCAATCTGGCAAGATGCTGTGGCAGCTCGCTATTCCAAAGCTCGGCACTGGCAAAATCTCTGACTGGGAATTTCTTGGCTTGTGTTCATCCCCTGCCATTGATGGCGACAAGGTCTACGTGGTCACCAACCGCTGCGAAGTTTTGTGCCTTGATCTCAATGGGATGGCCAATGGAAACGATGGTCCCTATCAAGATGAAGCCAAGTATTCAACGCTTGGGACAAAGCAATCCATTACGATGGGACCACAGGATGCGGACATCCTCTGGCGCTTTGACATGCGCCGCGAGCTCGGTGTATTCCCACACAACATCACCAACTGCGGTCCACTGATTGTTGGCGACAAGGTGATTGTGACGACATCCAATGGCGTCGACTGGACCCACACCAATATGCCAAACCCCAAGGCTCCTGCCTTGGCGATGCTTGACAAGAACACAGGCGCCCTGCTTGGTGAGGAAAACTCCGGAGTGTCCGGCCGAACCCTTCACTCTAACTGGTCCAGTGCAGCCGGTGGTCAGGTCAGCGGCAAGGACATCGTGATCTTTGGTGGCGGGGATGGATTCTGCTACGGCCTTGACACCAAGACCACACTCAAAGGCAACTTTGAAGTCATGGATGAGCTGTGGAGGTTTGACTGTAATCCTGCGACGTATCGCAAGGATAAAACGGGCAAGCCCATCAAGTACGCCACATTCAATGGACCATCGGAAGTCATCGCCACCCCTGTGCTGTACAAGGAAAAAGTCTACGTCCCAATCGGACAGGATCCTGAGCACGGTGAGGGACTTGGTAGTCTGGTCTGTATTGATCCGTCCAAGCGTGGAAACTTCCAGAAGACAGGCCTTGTTTGGCGCTATGACAAGATTCACCGCTCCTTGTCGACGCCAAGTATTGTCGGAAATCTGATGTTTGTTGCTGACTTCAGTGGCTTTATCCACTGCGTCGATGTGACCACTGGAAAGCCATATTGGGTCTTCGATTCGAAGAGCCATATCTGGGCAAGTACCTTGGTTGCAGATGGCAAGCTTTACGTCGGTACCGAGGATGGTGATGTCATCGTCCTTGCAGCCACCAAGCAGATGAAGGAGCTCGGGCGCTACGACATGCGCGCACCGGTCTATTCAACATCAGTTGCCGCCAACGGGACGTTGTACGTAGCGACGCCTACGCACTTGTATGCCATTGGAAAATCGAAAACGGCACAGGCACCTGTCGACCATAAGTCTGCAGCAGCCAAAGCCCAGCTCGCGCGGATGGAAACAAATGCTGCGAAGGCCCGTGCGGAACATAGAGAAGTCACAGCATGTCTTGTGGATGGCCGCAGCGCTGTAAAGGAGGACTAATCCATGAAGATTGGTCTCGCATTGTTGGTTGCAGCCGTTCTCGTGCTGCATCACGATATCTGGAACTGGAAGGATGCCTCCCTTGTGTTTGGCTTCCTTCCAGTAGGTCTCGCATACCACGTGGGTTACTCACTCCTGGCAAGCGGCACGATGGCAATTCTAGTGAAGTATGCCTGGCCTAAAAACCTTGATGATGACGATGAGGTGACAGCATGATTCCAGCACTTATCGTCTTTGCTTACTTGGCAGTCGTGCTTTACATCGGTATTTTTGCATTCCGTAAAGGCTCTACCGGGAGTGGTGAAGACTTCTTTGTCGCCAGTCGAAAACTGGGACCAATGGTCTTCCTCTTGTCCATTTTCGGCACCAATATGACGGCGGTCGCCATTCTGGGCTCGAGTGGATTTGCCTACCAACGCGGTGTTGGTGTCTACGCCCTGATGGCATCGTCATCCGGAATTGTCATCCCACTCACCCTCTGGCTTATCGGGACCCGTTTGTGGTCGCTCGGTAAAAAGCACGGTCACATCACGCAGGTACAGTTCCTACGCGACCGCTGGGAATCCGGTGGAATTGGCACATTTATCGCCATAGTAACCGCCCTGATGCTTGTCCCGTACATCATTATTGGTGTTATGGGCGGCGGTTCGACCCTTGAAACAATCTCCGGTGGACAGGTTCCATATGCCGTTGGTGGCGCTATCGTTGCAATCACCGTTGTGGCGTATGTGTTCTTCGGTGGAATGCGCGGAACTGCTTGGGTAAACACCTTCCAAACCGTCTTGTTCCTTGCCTTTGGTGTAACGGCGTTTACATTGATTGCAAAGAGTGTTGGCGGCTTCCCAGCAACCATGCAGGCGATCAGTGAAGGCCCGCAAAGCTTCCTCCTCACCCGTGAGCGGATGCCAGCGGAAGAGTTCTTCTCTTATATGTTCATCCCGCTCAGCGCAGTCATGTTCCCTCACATCGCGATCATGTGTATGACCGCTGAAAAGGTCACACACTTTAAGCGCACCGTTGTCCTCTACCCAATCTGTATCTTGCTGATCTGGTTGCCATCTGTCTACCTCGGCGTCGTCGCAAGTAAGGTCATCCCAGGACTCTCCCCATCGGAAGCAAACGATGTCATCATCCGCTTGCTCTCGCAGAACACAAGCCCAATCCTTGCTGGCGTCCTCGGAG
Source organism: uncultured Armatimonadota bacterium (assembly GCA_903915615.1). GTDB lineage: Bacteria > Armatimonadota > Armatimonadia > Armatimonadales > Armatimonadaceae > CAIRTT01. The sequence goes on along the minus strand of CAIWTR010000101.1, from coordinate 923 downwards.
CCGGCATCATGGCCTGTGTAATGGCATCCGACTCCCAGATCCTCGCACTGTCGACGGTGTTTACGGAAGACCTCTTCGCCTACTATGGTGGACGTAAGAAGTTTGGTCCCAAAGCAGAAGTATGGGCTGGACGGACGTTTATCGTCCTTATCGGTCTCGTCAGCTACGTGATCGCTTTGGCTCTGAAAGAGAAAGCGAATATCTTTGAGCTCGCGATTCGCTTTGCCTTCTCTGGCTTTGCGGCGCTTGCACCGGTGATGCTCGCAGCGCTTTTCTGGAAGCGATCTACCAAATGGGGTGCACTTGCGGCAACGGTATGGGTGGTTGGCTGTGTCTTTGCAAACTGGCATTTGACCAACATCTCCGATGCGATGGCTCCTAAGCCTCCAAAGCGCCCAGCGGCATCCGCGATGCGTGGCGGTCCTGCTGCTGGCGGTGGCCCAGGTGCGGGTACTCCTGCATTGCCAGGCGGCATACAGGCAGTAGTTCCAAGTGCACAGCCAGGCGGGACTCCACAGGTTACCGGTGATGGCCCAACGCCTGCTCCATCTGTGCTGCAAACCGCTCAGGGTGGTGCTCCAGGCGGCGCCCCAGAAGGAATGCGTCCTGCAGGACCAGGTGCCGGCGGACCTGGCGGTCCGGGTGCAGGTGGTCCTGGTGGACCAGGCGGAAAGAAGAAGCCACCGACCGCGGTACGGATCTTCCCACAGCTGGGTGATATGTTCCTCCGAGGACCCGTCAACGTGACCATTTTCGGGTTCCTTCCGGTCTTCCCGATGGTGGTTGGGTCTGCGCTTCTGATGCTTCTTGTGTCGCTGATCACGCCTCCACCAAGCAAAGCCACGATTGATAAGTACTTTTCGAAGTAGTTTCGAAAATCATTGACCATAGAGGGGATATCGCAAGGTCATCCCCTCTTTTTT
>CAIWTR010000100.1 GCA_903915615.1 uncultured Armatimonadota bacterium | reverse complement strand
GTGCATGTAGCGACATCGCTTGAGGCGTGCGAGGCCCGGGATGTCAAAGGTCTCTACGCAAAGGCACGGGCTGGAGAAATCAAAGGCTTCACTGGAATCGATGACCCTTATGAAGCCCCGGAAAATGCAGAACTGTGCATTGATACTGCCGAAACGACAGTGGATGTCTGTGTCCAGGAGGTCATTCGTCTCCTGGAAACACGAAACATAATTTAGAAACTCTGAGCTAATCTAGTTAGCTGATGGTGTCATCGAGAGCCGAAAGGGTTGTCTCGATGTCGTCATCCGAGTGCGCCGCGCTCACGAATCCAGCCTCAAACTGGCTTGGTGCGAGATACACACCGCGCTCCAGCATCCCGTGGAAGACTTCCCCAAAGTACGCAGGGTTTGCATGCTCGCGTGCAGCGGCATAGGAGTCGATGACGCCATCTGCCGATTTCAGGAAGTAACAGCCAAACATCGTTCCCATGGATGCTGTCTGCACGGGAACACCCGCCGCAGTACAGACTGCGTTGATACCATTGGCTAACTTCTCAGTTTGCGCTGCAATCCTTGCAAAAACGCCATCTTCGCGGAGGAGAGAGAGCGTTGCAAGGCCCGCCGCCATCGCCAGCGGGTTACCCGAAAGCGTCCCTGCTTGGTACATTTTGCCCGCGGGAGCCACGTTCAGCATAATGTCGCGCTTGCCTGCATAGGCACCGACCGGCAGACCGCCGCCAATCACTTTGCCCAGACATGTGATATCCGGGTCGAGGCCCATCGCTTCCTGTGCACCGCCAAGGGATGCCCGGAAGCCTGTCATCACTTCATCCAGGATGAACATCGCACCGTTCGCTCGGCAGATGTCCTGAAGCTTGTGCAAAAAGCCATTTGTTGGCAGGACAAAGCCCATGTTTGCAGCGATTGGTTCAACAATCACTGCTGCGATTTCGCTCCCATGTTCGGCAAACACCGCGAGGACAGCATCGATGTCATTGTATTCAACCGTCAGCGTCGCGGCTGCGGTGCTCGCTGTCACGCCCGGGGAGTCCGGCAGGCCAAGCGTCGCCACACCGCTTCCCGCTGCGACGAGCAGCATATCCGCGTGTCCATGGTAACAACCACTGAACTTTAGGATCTTCTCGCGTCCCGTCACGGCACGCGCAAGCCGCAGCGCACTCATCGTGGCTTCGGTTCCGCTGTTCACAAAGCGAATCATCTCGATGCTCGGAACCATATCGATCACTAGCTCAGCCAGTGTGTTTTCGGCCTTGGTCGGCGTGCCAAAGCTTGTCCCAAGCGCCGCTTGGGTTGCAATTGCTTCCACTACTTTTGGGTGGGCATGCCCCATCACGAGCGGTCCCCAGGACTGGATATAGTCGATGTACGCATTTCCATCGGCGTCCCAGACGCGCGAGCCAGCCCCACGCTCCATAAAGCGAGGTGTGCCACCAACGCCACGGAACGCGCGTACCGGGCTGTTGACGCCTCCCGGAATCAGCTCGGTTGCACGTGCAAAGAGCGCTTCAGATGCGTTTGTGATCATGGTGAATTATCCTTCTGGATGCCCGGTCAGCATCCGCTTTACTAACAACTCGGACTGATACACACAGTCCGGCATCCCAACACCACGGTACGAACATCCCGTAACCCAAAGTCCCGCAGGCAAGCTGGAGTCAATCTGGTCACAGAGGTCCAAGTGGTGGACATCGTATTGGGGATTCGCGCCAACCCAGCGCTCAATCCGCGAAAAGACTGGCTTTGCACGAAGACCAACCAAGTCCTCGAGCTGTTCCTGAACCATGGCTTCAATCTCAGAATCAGAGAGATCCATGGTCTTTGGTGAACGTGCGCCACCAAAGAAAACACGCAGCAGCGCATACCCGCTCGGTGCACGGTGGTCAAACTTCGTGCTCGCAACCGTAATCGCATTAATCGGTCGGTTTTCAGTGCTTGGCACGACAATACCAAAGCCATTAACGGGCTTCGCGATATCCGAGACCTTGACTCCAACCGCCATCGCACCTGTACTCACATAGCGGATGCTCTCAAGCAGCTTTGCCGCGGGCGGCGCAAGCGATGTGACAAGCGATGCGGCAACCTTTGCCGGGCACGTCAACACAATGTCATCCGCTTCGAGGACACGACCATCCGGGAGACTAACCGCATAGCCACGGCCATCAGGTACCCGATTGATATGGCTCACAGCCGCTCCCATTTGCAAATCAACATTGGGTTGTGCCGTGAGGCTTGCGACAATCGCCGTGATGAATGCTTCGGTACCTTGTTTAAAGGACACAAACATACTGACGCGCGCCTTATCTCCTGGAGCTGGAGGGGCACTCGGAGCCTTTGCCTTCTGCGAAATCATCCCGCGAATCAGACTGCCGTGCTGCTGCTCAACCTCGCGAAAGCGTGGGAATGTTGCCAAAATGCTCTGTTTGTCGACCTCGGCGTTGTAAATGCCTGCCATTAATGGCTCGGCAATCTTGTCCAAGGCTTCCTGCCCGAGGCGCCGGCGAACAAAATCGCCAAGTGCCTCATCATCGTTATCCTTCTTTGCTGGAAGAATTAGGTCCATGCCCATCCGGAGCTTGCCCCAAATGGATATCAGAGGCGACATCACAAATGGCCAAATCTTCGTCGGGACGACTAAGAGTACGCCTTCCGGCAGCTTTATTGGGCGGCCTTTGCTGAGCACAAAAATGTTGCGGACTTTGTCGTTTGTCCCAAGGATGTCGCCTTCAAGACCCAGCTTGCGGGCAAGCTTAAGCGCCCATGGCTTTTGCGTCAGAAAGCTGTCCGGACCTGCTTCGATGATAAATGGCTTGTCGCCATAGCCATCTACCGTCTCTGTGCGCACCTTGCCGCCGAAGCGCGGTGCCGCTTCCAGCACAGTAATCTGCACCGACATCCCTGATGCCTGAGCCTGCTCGTTCAGGAGCCAGGCCGCGCTGAGACCGGACACACCTCCGCCGATAATCACAATCCTGCGGAGAGGCGCCTGTCCTTGAACATTTATCATTTGGTCTGGTAACTAACCGCGAAGGGTTCGGCTGTATTCATGGATGTAATCCACGAGCTTACGAACATTGTCCACCGGGGTTTCGATGACAATGCCATGGCCAAGATTGAAGATGTGGCCTGGGCGACCCGCCGCACGGTCAAGAACATCCTTGGCGCGCTTCTCAAGCGCCGGCCACTCTGCAAACAACGTAACAGGATCGAGGTTGCCCTGCACTGGCGTCGAATGACCAAGAATTTCCCATGCCTCATCGAGGTTGATGCGCCAATCGACGCCAATCACATCCCCGCCGGCCTTTTGGATCAACGGCAGCATCCCGCTGGTGTTTGTACCAAAGTGGATGACCGGGACGCCCGCGGTGGCCGCGATATCAAGTGCAAGCTTTGAGTAGGGAAGCACAAAGTTCTCATACTCATACGGGCTGAGCTCACCAACCCAGCTATCAAACAGCTGCAAGACCTGAGCACCTGCCTTGGCTTGTGCAACCAAATAGTCGCCAGCAAGCTTTGCAAGCTTGGTCATCATGATGTCCCAGAGGTCTGGGCGGTTCATCATCATGCTCTTGACGAGCACGCGGTTACGGCTGCTGCCGCCTTCGACGGCATACGATGCCAGTGTAAACGGTGCACCGCTAAAGCCAATCAGGGGAACGCCGCGTGGATCGAGCTCTTTGCGTGTCAGGCGAATCGCATCCAGGGTGAAGTGCAAAAACTCTTCCGGGTCTGGCTGGCGCAATGCACGGACATCCGCTTCTGTGCGAACAGGGTTGTGAATGACCGGGCCTTCGCCCTTTTGAAACTCCAGCTGGAGTCCCATGCCTTCGAGTGGCGGGAGGATATCAGCAAAGATAATCGCGGCATCCAGGTCGAATGCCTGAATCGGCTGCATGGTGACTTCGGTGGCGAGTGCGGGATCTTTGATGAGCTCGAGGATTGTGTGCTTTTTACGAAGCTCACGGTACTCGGTCATGTAGCGACCAGCCTGACGCATCAGCCAAACAGGTGTGGCATCCGTTTGCTCACCGCGGCAAGCCTTCAAAAAGCGTGACTGGGAGAGATCTGCAGGTCCGTTTGTTATGTCTTGTGTGCTCATTTCGAAATCCAATCTGTTGCATCCTTGGCAAAATACGTCAAAATCATGTCTGCGCCGGCCCGTTTGATACAGGTCAGAGACTCGAGCGCGCAGCGCTCGAGGTCAACCCATCCGTTGGCCGCCGCCGCATGTATCATCGCGAACTCTCCGCTCACCTGGTACGCCGCAACCGGGTGGTCGTAGGCAGCGCGAATCTGGTGGATGATGTCTAAGTAGGGCATCGCGGGCTTGACCATTAAAATGTCCGCGCCCTCTGCGACATCGATAGCGACCTCTTTCATCGCCTCGCGCTTGTTACCGGGATCCATTTGGTACTGATGGCGATCGCCAAATGTTGGCGTGCTCTCGGCAGCATCCCGGAAGGGGCCGTAAAACCCGCTCGCATACTTCGCTGCATAAGACATCACGGAAATGTGACTGTGTCCGCCAGCATCGAGAGCCGTGCGAATTGCAGCAATCATCCCGTCAATCATCCCACTTGGTGCGATGATGTCCGC
>CAIWTR010000099.1 GCA_903915615.1 uncultured Armatimonadota bacterium | reverse complement strand
CACTGGGACTACTCGATCGCGCGGTCACAGAATACCAACGTGTCCTCTTCCTCCGCCCGGATGATTCCGAGACCAAGCAACGCCTCAAAGTATTGAAAACGCTTGGTGGCGAATCTAGCGGACCGGTGAAATCGCCATCTCTAGCAGCCAAGGATCAAGCTGGTCAATAGGGGGCTGCCCCGTATCCGTCATGCGGCCAAGCACATTGTGAGGTCGCGATCTCCCGTGATAATCAGAGCCTCCGGTCATCGTTAGTCCAAACTTGACCGCCATCCGCGCCAGCCGCTCGTTCTGTACCGGGGTGTGCTCAGGGTAAAACACCTCGATGCCATCCATGCCAGCATCCGCCAATACCTTAATTCGCTGTTCCAATGGTTCATGTGCCTTAAGACGGAGCAGCATCGGGTGCGCGATATAGGCCCGGCCACCTGCCGCGTGAATGATAGCGATGCCTTCCGCGGGCGTCAGGCAATCGACCGGCATAAACGCTTTGGCATCATCTCCAAGATAGGCCCGAAACGCATGATGCATATCGTTGCAATGACCATTGGCAATCAGCCACTGTGCAAAATGCGGCCTGCCGACAACACCATCATCTGATGCGTATTTTCGTACATCGTTGATATCGCAGGGAATCCCAAGCTGCGTCAGCCTTCCGGCAATCAATTCGTTGCGTTCGTTGCGCGCACTCTGGACGCGCTCCAGAGTCCCGCAGAGCGTGACATTGCCCGGGTCGATACCAAGCCCGAGCATGTGGCACTTACCCGGAGCTCCCGAACACGAAAGCTCAATCCCGCAGATCAACTTCGGCATGGATTCTGACAGAACTCGACATCCTTCACGCACCCCGGCAGTGGTGTCATGGTCGGTGATCGCGAGGTGCGTCAAACCCATTGAACTTGCCTTTAGAAGGAGTTCCTGTGGGGTGTCCGAACCATCGGATGCCGTTGTATGCGAGTGGAAATCAATGCAAGTCACACCTTTGTATTATGCACACCATGGCCCATATGGGTACAGCAATTGCAAACACGCCGCTTGTAATGGATACCGCAACCCTTCCCACTGAAATCACTGAGCAGATCCTTGAAACCGTACCAAGTGTCGCTGAACGCCTAAGAGGGCTGCTGGCGTCCGGGATGTCGCCAGTTCACCTGTGTGGACATACAGGTGTTGGTAAGTCGACAGCGGTCACCGAGGCGCTTGCCAGCTACCAAGAAGTCGTTCGGTTGGTCCTGGATGGTGTTGTAACTGCGGAAGGTGTTCTGGCACGTCTTGCCCTTGCGACGGGCACCGCTACCCTCAACGAACACGATGTTCTCAAGCGCCTCGAGAATCGCTCCTGCGTGGTTGTCTTCGACCAGATGGACGATCTCGTCGCCGCTGGACGCACGGATGTCATCAGCCTGATCAAGTCCATCTGTGCCGTCCCCGGCGTTCGCGTCATTCTTGTCGCTGCATTGCGGATTCCGTTTGATGTCGCTGCGCAGGTTGAGGTCGCTGGTATTGATATCGAAGCTGCACAGGAAGCGATCGGCTCTCATGTGGCATCCATCGCAGTCGAAGGCCTGTACGGCATTCCGCGCATCTTGAAAATGGCTGGACCGCTGGCCAAAATCGATGCCAATAGTTTGTTTCACAGCATCCGCCGGGATATCGCAGCGATGCCAGCGATTCACGACAATGCGATGAAGGTTTCTCGTGCTGTGGCCACACAGGTGCTCCGCCGCCTTTCCTATGAATACAAAGATGCACTGATTCTGCACGGTGTCTTGTCGGCATCGGCCTGCGGTGTTCCCGCTAACATCATGGAAGCGGCATTGACACCCGATCAACGCACAAAGGTCCTCCAGCCTCTCCTCAACTCAGGCATCGTTGAAGCCCAAAACGGACGCTACATCGCCATTGGCCAAAGCACGGAAGAAAAGCGGACGGTGCGCTCATCCGACATGTTTGAACGTCTGATGAAGGCATCGGCAGCTGCATGTG
>CAIWTR010000098.1 GCA_903915615.1 uncultured Armatimonadota bacterium | reverse complement strand
GGCCATCACACGGGCAATCCACGGGACGGTGCGCAAGCTCGGGGATGGCGACGAGCGGATTTACATCGTCACCGATGACCTCGTCCCGGCGAGCTACAGGATGACGGGTCAGATGGGCGACATGATGCGCCTAATGGCCCCAATGGCCGGAAAGCAGAAAGCAGCAGCGACCGAAGGGCGTATCGCGCGGGCAAAGCTGTCCGCGAAGAACCCACTCCCGACCATCCGCCGAGGCTGGGGTGGCAACCTCCCGGAAGCACTCTGGCAAGCAGCCGAATCAGGCAAGGATGACTTTAAACTCCCGCTGTCATCTCTTCCGGAGCCCTACCAAAAGCAGGCCCGTGAGCAATGGGCTGAAATGCCAAAGGAAGTTCAGGGGACGAAGTTTGCCCCGGATGCTGCACAAGGCGAAATGAATGTTGTCGGTGAGATGTTTGTGCCGGCGACAGGCGCATTCTTTGAAGTGGCGAGTATTTCGGCGAGTGACCTCCGCCCGGATGCCAATAAAGACATCCCTGTCGAGCCGCTCAAGTGGCCGGAACGTGACACCACGCGTGGTGTTTATGTCACGCTGCCGGGCGATCTGAGAGACCCCGCCAATCTGCAGCAAATGTCCGCTCTGATTGAGACGGCAAAGTCCCGTGGGATGACGCATATCTTCACAGATGCGCCTGTCTACGGCGATATCACAAAGCTGCGTACATTTGCTGATGCCCTTGTAAAAGCTGGCATGAAGCTTGTTCCCGTTGTCAGCCCGCTGCACGGTGAGGCAGCCATCCCGGGTGCACCACGCGACATCGCGCTTACGGGTGAAACCAGCCGTGCATGGGCGAATTCAAAGTTTGCCCGTGAGTTGAATGAAACTGTGCCGGGGATGAGCTTTATTATCGACAATATCCGCCGCGCGGATTACATCGTCCCGGAGGCAGTGGATCCATCCGCCGTCGTCACGCGCCTCGAGCTCCTAGCCACTATCCCGGGCGTCGCTTGGGTCGCTCTCCATGACCTCTCTGCCCCAGGTTATGGCCAAGACAACACGCTCTATGGAGAAAACGGCACCTGGTCTGGTGGCGGTTCGCTTGGTGCCAGAACCCGCTTCGCCCGCCAGCAACAAATGGACCCGGCAGACATCGTCGATGACATGGGCCTTGACATGCTGACCGGTGAGAGCCTGATTGACCGACGCTCCTTTAACGTCTATGGGCTCAGCCGCGCCTGGACCAAAGACCTCAAGGGTCGCCGTGATAATGTCCTCAACCGCATCGACCTGATTCTCAAGCGAACGCAGCTACCAGTTCCCGTCATCCAGTCACAATCCGTAACCTATCAGGGCACCATCTGGCAAGGCTGGACCGGAGAGGTCTGGAATTACAGCTACGAGATGCCGGAAGACTTTGACCCGACAAAGGTCACCGGCGATACGATGCCCGCTTGGAAAAAGCCAAAGAACCGCAAAAAACCGGCCATAAAGGACACGTTGTCGTTTATCCAGCCCGCGGAATTCTTCCAGCGGCAGGGCATGGGCGCCGATGTAAACGACCCTCACCTCCTCCGCCCGGATGAAGAGCGTTTGGCGGCGTGGATTTCTAATCAGCTCGCATCGGATGTAATGGCGGCTTACGACGAAGACCCGACCGATGAGGAGCCAAAAGCAGAAATCATTGAGCGCAATGGCTTTGTCCTGAATCTCATGGGTGTGAGCACAGCGGATGCCATCGGGTTTCTGCAGCGACGCGTCGCAGAGCAGGCACAACCAAAGCCCGCGGGCGCTAAGCCGGCCACAACGGCAACGCCAGCCGAAGAAAAACCAGCCTCTCATAAGCCTGATCTAGATATAACACCTGCTGGAAAACCGCTGGTAGAAACGAAAAAGTCAGCTACCAAGCCTGCTCCGAAACCAGCAGCACAACCCAAGCCTGTCACAAAACCAAAGGTCCGCAAGAAGTAACCACGCGGCTTACCGAATGGAGCTTCTTGGGTTTCTAGCGCGCTATTTTTCCTGGGTGCCCCGTTTGATGCCGTGGGCACCCCAGATCTTTGATGGCTTGTTAATGCTGTATGCGCTAATCATCACCCCGCGGCGCTTCATCGTGCATGAACGCCTCTGGAGTCAGATACTCGATCTAACCGGGGTTGCGGAAACATCGCATCGCTTCGGCGGCCGCGAAGCCGTCCTTCAAGGCCGAGAGCTCTGCCACATCCACGGAAATGGCGTGTTGGATTTCATCCTGCCAAAAGATGTGGATATCCCAGCTGCGCTGAAAGCGCACATACATCCGCACCATGTCTATCCGGATAGTCGCTGGCGGACGATTGTTGTCAACAAATCCATCGACTGTGCAGCGGTG
>CAIWTR010000097.1 GCA_903915615.1 uncultured Armatimonadota bacterium | reverse complement strand
TAGGGAATCTGACTGGGATCAACGTTCAGTGTATGTTCGGTGCCATCCATTCTAAGAATCAATGTGTATGGGGATGTAGGCTTTGGAGCCTGAGGGATGTCGATATACGGATTTGTTCCTGCCACGTTAGTCTCCGCTGTAATGGAATGCTGCATCGTGTTTTACCGGTGCCGCTGCGATGCTGCCAATATTGCTTTAGACAACTTTGTGACTATTTTCACGAATTCTGCAGATATGCCCATGGAATGTCCGGCTGTCCTCGGTATATTAACGGGTGGTATGGGAATCGGTAAGGCTAGCAAACTAAACACATCGACTACAGACGGTCCTGGACTTCCGCTCAAATGGATATCCAGAATCGCGTGGGCGACATTAGTGTGGCACATCGTCACGATTCTAGCGGGCACCGTTGTACGAGCGACTGGTTCAGGAGATGGCTGCGGTAGCCACTGGCCACTCTGTAACGGCGAAGTCGTACCTCTAGCTCCAACCATCAAAACCATTATTGAAATCACGCATCGTCGCATTTCAGCCTTCGATGGTCTTTTAGTCCTCCTGACCGTTGGTCTGGTCGGTTTTCGCTTTCGATTCAAGCACACGGCAACACATGCAGCGCTGGTAATGTTGGTCCTGACTGGATTTGAAGCTTGGATAGGCAAGTACATCGTCAACGCTGGTCTAGTCGCTGACAACAAAAGCATGTTCCGTGCGATTTGGATGTCTCTTCACCTAGTCAATACATTTTTGCTCCTGACATCGTCGGCGATCACAGCATGGTGTGCGAGTAACAGACCTGCGCTTCGGCTCCGAGGGCAGGGCCCAGTTCTTGCCACTATCGTGCTTACTTTCGTGACGATGATTGTGCTCGGAATTTCCGGAGCAATCACGGCGCTGGGAGACACTCTGTATCCTGCGCAATCGCACCAGGAAGTGATGCGCCTCGCACAAGCAGGCGATGCACCGGCGATTCTTCGACTTCGGATTTTGCACCCTTATATCGCCCTCAGTGCTGGGTGCTTTGTCGTGATTGTTGCGGCGATGATCCGGCACCTGCGACCGAGTCGTGACACGGCAAAGTGGAGCAACTTCGTTGTTTGGCTGTTTGTGCTTCAAACCGCTGTTGGTGGCTTGAATGTATGGCTCAAGGCTCCACTAGTAATGCAGGTGTTGCATCTTCTGATGGCCGATGCAGTCTGGATTTCAATGGTGTTCTTGTCTGCGGGAGCGTTATCCGCGGATGTTGTGCATCTGGAAGACAAGGACTTTGCTCCGGCTGTTGCCCCTGGTTCAGCTGCTGTGTTGCCGGCCACGTGGAAGGATTACCTTGCGCTGACGAAGCCGCGGGTCATCTCGTTATTGCTTCTCACTACGATGACGGCAATGTTTGTTGCTGCAAAGGGCTGGCCTGGCCTAGGGGTATTCATCGCTGTCTTTGTCGGTGGATTTCTTTCGGCCGGTGCTGCCAATGCGCTGAATATGGTGATCGACAGGGACATCGATGCCCGTATGGAACGCACGAAGCACCGTCCAACCGTCACGAGTGTGATTCCTGGGCGTAATGCGTTCGCGTTTGCGATGAGCCTCGCTGTGATGTCATTCCTTGTGCTCTGGCTCGGGGCAAACCTTGTCGCGGCGACCGCTAGCTTGGGTGGCTTGGCATTTTACGTTGTTGTCTACACACTGTTTCTTAAACGCCGTACGACGCAAAATATCGTTATTGGTGGGGCTGCTGGATGTTTCCCACCACTTGTTGGTTGGGCTGCAGTCACAGGGGATCTGGGCGGGGCACTGGCTTGGTATCTCTTTGCCATTATCTTCGTATGGACCCCTGCGCACTTCTGGGCGTTGGCGTTGATGATCAAAGATGAATATGCGCGTGTGGGCGTTCCGATGCTGCCAAGTGTGGCAGGGGATAAGGCCACTGCTATTCAGATTGTGGTGTATGCCGTTCTTACGGTTGTAGTGTCATTGATTCCGTGGTTTCAGGGGCTGGTCGGGCTTATCTACGCGATTGCAGCCATTATTCTTGGACTTCTTTTGGTTGGAAGGAGTGGGATTCTTATACAAAATACCAGTCGCCCATCAGCTAAGAGTGCGTATCTATTTTCGATGCTTTACCTTGCTCTGCTGTTCGTGGCGATGGCCATAGATCGTTCGGTACTTTCATGACGAAATCTACGCATATGCCATTCGGTACATTGCTAGACTTCGTGAAATAGTGTACAAAGTCAGATGATAGAGACCCGTCGTATTACCGTGCATCAGCCTAAGTTGAAGCACGATGACAGGTCAGGATGAAAGGCATGCCACAACTTTTCCGACCAAGCTCTAATGCTTTCGCCCAAGTCGCAGTCGTAGCTCTGGCGGCTACACCCCTAGCGGTAATTGTGACACTCTCGCAGATTACGCGTGCACCTCAGGTAACTGGAGTCACGACGGCAGTAGAGCAACCAGTGCCATTCTCTCACGAACACCACGTGACAGAACTTGGTATCGATTGTCGTTACTGTCATACAAGTGTCGAAAAGTCTGCCAAGGCAGGTTATCCAGCTACACATACATGTATGTCCTGTCACTCACAGGTTTGGAATAACAGCCCGCTACTTGAACCTATTCGTGAGAGCTACGACAAGAACGTTCCAATCAAGTGGACAAAGGTAAACAAGGTTCCTGACTTTGTGTACTTTAATCACTCGATTCACATCAAGCGTGGCGTCAACTGTAATAACTGCCACGGTCCAGTTCAGGCGATGCAGATGGCATACAAGGGCAAGCCTTTCCAAATGCGCTGGTGTCTTGAATGTCACCGGAACCCTGAAAAGTATGTTGGTGAACCAGGCTCAGCATTTGATCTGTATGAGGCGATTCGTAAGGATCCCAAGGCACTGACCAAAGAGCAGCAGATATTGGCCCAGGGCGAGCAGTACAACCGTAATGCGGAAGAACTTGCCAAGGGGCGTGAGCTCGTGAAGAAGTACAACATCAAGAAAGAGCAGCTCACAGACTGCGCCGTTTGCCACCACTAGTTGGTGATCGTTAGTACCGATTAGCCGGAGTTTTGTCTCAACATGCAACGCGATAATAAAAATCAGAGTAACGCGCGACCGATTTTCAAATCGTTTGGGCAGCTTACACGAACCCCAGAAGCGAAGGCCTGGGAGGATGATGAATTCCCACACCGGGAATCGCTCCTCGACGTAGATCGTCGCGACTTCCTCAAGATAGCGGGTGCGAGTCTCGCACTTGCTGGAACGGCTGGATGCCGCCAGCTCATCATGCCAGACCCAAAGGCAGTGCCATTTGTGCGCTCGCCGGATGGTCGTATTCCTGGGAAGGCGACCGAGTTTGCGACGACGGTTACGCTTGCAGGTTATGGACTTGGCGTGGTTGTACGTTCCGTCGATGGGCGTCCTATCAAGGTTGAGGGGAACCCTGGGCATCCGGCTTCATTGGGATCTACTGACATCTTTGCACAGGCCGATATCCTTGACTTCTACGATCCCGATCGTTCGCAATCAGTTATCCATAGAGGTGAAGTTGTTTCCTTCGAGAGCTTCTTCACGTACCTTGATGGCAAAATCAAAGGCTTCCGGAAAACGGGCGGTGCAGGTCTGCACTTTGTAACCGAAGCGAAATCGTCCCC
>CAIWTR010000096.1 GCA_903915615.1 uncultured Armatimonadota bacterium | reverse complement strand
TGGATGCGTGTTTCACGCCATTTGTACGCATCGATTACGCACAAATACCTGTTGTTACATTATCGCAGATGTTATCCAGTTGTGGTTATGCAGAGGTGTTTTGCCCCTGAAATACGCCGGTGTACGTAGACGGAACGCTGTTCTCGAACGCACCCTTTGGTGAGACCCTGTCATATTGGTCTATATGCCGTAGCAACATTAAAAAGTAAAAGCCTCCCGGGGTTCCGGAAGGCTTATTTTCAGATGCGATTTTTGATGCTAGTGGCCATCAAACACGTGGTGAAGCTCAGATTCACGGTCTGTCTTTACCAGTGTCAAGACAACATCTCCAGGCTGAAGAATGGCCTTCGGACTTGGCAACATCCCCTTGTCACCGCGGAGAATTGCCACGATGTGCGCATCCGCCGGGAGGGTGATCTCACCCACGCTCCGCCCAACCATTTTTGAATGGTCGGAGAGCTCGACCGAGACGACTTCCAGGTTTCCGCGTGCGAGTGCCGCGAGCGGGACGATGTGGTCGGTTTCGATTTCCTGTTCGATCAGGTTGAAGATGATGCGTGTGCTGGACACCGTGGTCGTGATGCCGAGCTCGGCAAAGAGCGCTTCATTTGCTGGGCTGTTGACACGGGCGATGGTCCGCTTGACGCCAAAACACTCCCGGGCCATTTGGCACACGATGAGGTTATCTTCATCCTCGCCGGTTGCTGCCACAACGAGGTCGCACTGTCCCACGCCGAGGTCTTGCATCGTGCGCGACTCACAGCCATCCCCCTGGCGAACGAGATCCCCGAGGTCTTCGTAGAGGCGTGCGGCCCGCTGGCGGTCTTTTTCCATCAGGATGACGCTATGCCCGGCAGCCTTGAGGTCTTTGACGAGGTAGTAGCCGACATTTCCGCCACCTACAACGATGATATTCATGTCTGTGTCCTCTCAGGCTTTCTGTACGGATGCATCCAAGTAGGCTTGCAGCTGTTCGGCAAAGGTGTCGCAGGCATTGCCTTCGATAATGTCGCGGAAGAAGCCAGCGGCCATCGATGTCGTGCAGAGCACGTGGATGCCGTGTTTTTGGAACACGGATGCGCGCACGGGGTCATAAACCCGTGTCAGAACGGTAGGGACATTGAAGACACGCTTAGCCATTTGGCTGGCCATGATGTTGCGGTTATCGCCATCCGTGACGGCAATAAATGCATCCGCGCCTTCGACACCCGCTTTGCGCAAGACATCCATGTCGGTCGCGGGACCGACGAGGCGCTTGCCTTTGAACGATGTGCCAAGTCTACGGAAGGAGTCAGAGGTACGGTCGACGATGGTTACGTCGTGGGTTGGGCTCAGGAGACGGGCTACCGTTGAGCCGACGCGTCCACAGCCTATGATTACGATGCGCATTAGTTCCAGTCACCAACATCGGCCGCCGCGCTGCGACACGAGCCTTAGGCTTCGTGTCCCTAGGCGATACGTCAGGAACCCTCGGAGCCGTGAGATTCTATCACTGTGGATGTGTGTGGCAAGTTCATGATTGCTGGATTTGGTTGATAGTGGATTGTAGAAATGGTCAGGGGGAAACTACTTGCTGATCGCCGTTTCTGAACACCGCAAAAACAACATCCGTTGTGAACGGACAATCTTAAGCGGCTTGTTGTCCAGCTTGATGGCGTTGGGGACATCTACAATTCGGGCTTTGAAGTAGTAATCTGAACCATTCAAAACCGCGGACTCATCGGAAAAGCCACTCTCAATTTGGTCGTTGAGCGCAAAGCCCCAGCCGACATCGAAGGATGGCTGTCCAGCCTCGCCAGGCCCTTCCAGCTCTGTTCGTGCAACATTGACTGACTGACCTGGTTTCAACACTGCCCCCAGAGGGATGTTATTCTGAAGTTTACGACCAAGGGATGCACCCGCCAGCGTAAAGTTTGTGTTGTTGGTGACCTTGAAATCGCCATTTGGTTGGCGGGAAAGGTTCACACTGCCGCCAAGGTCATACGTTGGGGATTCAACACTCGTCGTTGCCATCGCCCACTGAGGGACATTAAGAAACCCGCTCACCCGGCCGTTTGATGTGATTGAGCCATTCCCGATCATCGTCACGCCACGAGATGGCACATCCAAAAGGACCTGTTTTTCCGCACCGTTGTAGATGCTAAATGTCTCCTGTGAGCGGAAGTAAGGCGAGTTCAGCGTGCCGGCAATCAGCTCGCGGTGCTGGGCGAATGGGGTCGTCGGGCGGTTCATCGCACCCATAATCCCGAAGATGCCCGTAAAACCAG
>CAIWTR010000095.1 GCA_903915615.1 uncultured Armatimonadota bacterium | reverse complement strand
GGCTCGTTCATTACGGATAGCGGGAAGATCAGCCTGAGCGGGCATGACATCACCAAATGGCCGGAGCATAAACGTGCATCCCTGATCGGACGCGTCTTCCAGAATCCGTTTAGCGGAACAGCTCCCACGATGACTATCGCTGAGAACCTGTCGCTCGCAGCAAAGCGTGGAAAGCCACGCGGGTTCAATTGGGCGCTCGATAAGCAGCTCCAGAGCGAGCTTCGTGACCGTATTCGGACCCTGAACATGGGACTTGAAGACCGCCTGGGGAATGCCATCGGCAGTCTGTCCGGCGGGCAGCGACAGGCTCTCACGCTCCTGATGGCGAGCTGGCTGAAGCCCGATCTTCTGTTGCTGGATGAACACACAGCGGCACTTGACCCCAAGAGCGCAGATCAGGTCATCCGGCTCACAAAGGAAATCATCGAACGGGACCGTCTTACAACGCTAATGGTCACGCACTCGATGCAGCAGGCTGTGCACCTTGGAAATCGCATCATCATGATGCACAAGGGTCAGATAATCCACGATTACAAGGGTTCCACGCGGCAGGGAGTGCGGTCAGAAGACCTCCTCCATCGCTTTGAGGAAGTCCGCCGGCGTGAGCAAGTGGATGTTCGCGTCGCAGAGCTTTTACAGAGGATGTATGTCTAAAAATCAGGAGGTGCTGGCAGTCACCTCTGTACGCCGTAATGTTGCATTATGGTTTCTTGCTGTCAGCACCCTCCTGCTCCTCGCTGGAATTCTTGGGTTTCAGCGCCTTCGCGGCGAAATGGTCCGGATCGCAGCCGGCTCTGAAGAGGCTGCCGTCGCGTCTGTTGTAGAGCAGCTGACGACCGCGGATGCCATTTATCGCCAGCTGACCACTGCCAGTCGAAAAGTTCTTGAGGCGGAGGCAACACGCTACGGCGCCGCATCCATCCGTGGAAATGCAGCTATCGCAGGCAAATCCGTTCCAAACCTCACCTTTGGGTCGCGCAGCGCAGTTGCTGATTACGTAGTCGTGGATGGCATTAAGTCCCGGATGGGAGGGACTGCAACGCTCTTTGTCCGCTCCGGGGATGACTATGTCCGTGTTGCGACCAATGTCATCAAAGCGGATGGCAGCCGTGCCATCGGAACGGTGCTAGACCCGAAAGGCCCTGCCTTCGCCGCAATCTCCCGGGGTGAAACGTTCACCGGAGTGGTCGACATTTTGGGTGTGCCCTACTTCACGAGCTATACACCAATCCGCTCGCCTGATAAACAGGTGATCGGCGTCTACTACACGGGCTACAAAATCGAGACCCTAGCAGGCGTCGGAGAAGGCATCGGCAGCATCCGCATCCTCGACAATGGCTTTGTCGCACTCCTCGACCGTAAGGACACTGTGCTGTTTGCCAGCCAGCATGCCCCAGTCAAAACCGTAGAGAGCGCCGCGGCTAAAAGCGCCGGGCTTAGCCCGAAGGTTGCCATCAACGTTGCTGGACACGATGTCCATAGAAGCACGTTTGCTCCTTGGGGCTTTGATATTGTCGCGACGACGTTTGAACCTGACCTGACATCCCGCACGCTGGCCCTCGTCTGGGGAGTCCTCGGCCTTATCGGCGCCGTCGTCCTCCTCGTTCTCGCGGCAAGCTATATCTTCGCCGGACGGCTCTCAACGGCGCTCCTCACCGCGAAACTCCACGAAGATGCCGCACGCAAGGCATCCGCGCTCGCGCATGAAGCACAGCTCGCCGCAGAAACCGCCCGCATCGAGGCCGTTACCGCACGCGATGATGCCGAAGCTGCTAATCGGACAAAGAGCGCATTTCTTGCCAATATGAGCCATGAGCTACGGACACCGATGAACGCCATCATCGGCTACAGCGAAATGCTGGCCGAAGAAGCCGAGGATGCCGGCGTCCAAGAGTTCATCCCCGACCTCAACAAAATCCAAAGCGCTGGTAAGCATCTCCTCTCGCTCATCAATGACATTCTTGATCTCTCGAAAATCGAGTCGGGCAAGATGACGGTTTACCTCGAGGCATTTGATGTCAGATCACTGGTCGAGGATGTTGCTGCAACCGTCAAGCCGCTCCTTTCGAAGAACAACAACAAGCTCATTCTCAACATTCAGCCCGAGCTCGGCGCGATGACAAGTGACCTCACAAAGGTTCGTCAGACGCTTTTCAACTTGCTGAGTAATGCATCCAAGTTCACGGAAAATGGCACCATCACCCTGAGCACAAACCTGGATAAAAGCGGTTTGTCCAGCAATGTAACCTTTGCCGTTCAGGACACCGGTATCGGGATGACACCCGAGCAATGCGGAAAGCTGTTTCAGGCGTTCAGCCAAGCCGATGCATCCACAACGCGAAAATACGGCGGAACCGGACTCGGACTCGCCATCAGCCGTCGCTTCTGCCAAATTCTCGGAGGAGACATCACCGTCACCAGCATTCCAGGAACCGGCTCGACCTTTACCGTCATCCTGCCACTGCAATCCGTCGACACAACCGCCACGGAACACCATCCGGAAACGGCAGCCGCGCAGACAAAGCCTGCCGCCGCTGCGACACAATCTGCCGATACAGGTTCATCACGGGGCGTGATTGTGGTTATCGATGATGATGCGAATGTACGCCACCTGATGGAGCGCTTTCTGACCCGGGAGGGCTTTACCGTTCATATGGCCGCGGATGGCGCCAGTGGCGTTGCTCTGGTTCGCCAGTACAAGCCGATGGCGGTGACATCCGACATCATGATGCCGGGTATGGATGGCTGGAGTGTGCTGTCCGCGATCAAAAGCGACCCGGAAACCGCTGACATTCCTGTGATCATGCTCACGATGGGCGATACGCAGGAGCTTGGCTTTGCCCTTGGTGCGTTCGACTTTCTGAGCAAGCCACTGGACCGTAATCAGCTGCTTAAGGCCCTTGAGCGTATCAATCTGCCTGCATCCGGTGAGACGGAAATCCTTATCGTCGAAGATGACCGCGATACCCGCGAGCTTCTTCAGCGCACGCTTGAGCGTGAAGGCTGGAAGGTGATCACGGCCACCGATGGAGTCAATGCGATCGAGCTCCTTGCAAGCGGAGCACGCGTGCCCGACCTGGTTCTCCTCGACTTGATGATGCCCCGCCTCGATGGTTTT
>CAIWTR010000094.1 GCA_903915615.1 uncultured Armatimonadota bacterium | reverse complement strand
CCACAGAGCTTGCAGTGGCACTTGAAAGGCTCAAGCTTATCGGTGAATGAGGTTGGTTTGTTGGATGGCAGCGTGCATAGCGTAGAGTGGATACATGCACGGTGAACGCAACCTCGACACGCTCCTGAAAACGATGCAGCCTCAGCTCGCGGATGGCAAATGGGTCTTTCGGACATCCAAAAGCGGCTTTGATGCGGCCACATTGCAAACGGCCATTTTGATGTTTCGGGAACCCGAGGGCGTCACGATTATCAGCCCGGCATCCACAACTGATGTTGGCCTCCCTACGTGGGCGATGGTCACGCTGTCCATCCACTCCGGCCTCGAGGCGGTAGGCTTTCTCGCTGCGATTACAACATCCCTTGCCGCGATGGGCATCCCTGTAAATGCCGTCTCTGCGTACTACCACGACCATATCTTTGTGCCCTATGAACGCCGCGATGATGCGCTGGAGTGTTTGCGGTGTATGATGCGCGAAACCGAATGTAGTTGATTTTCCGGGATGAGGTTGCCCTCAGGCTGTTCGACCTCACGATGATTGTCATAAGCCTTGTCACTCTTACTCTGGCTTGAAAACAAAATAGAAGAAAAAATGCTCTCACCAAGTAAAGAAACAAAACCCGCTCTCAGACTGTTCGACCTCACGATGATTGTCATAAGCCTTGTCATCGGCATGGGCATTTTCCGAACGCCTGCCACGGTCGCGCTCAAGTCGGGCAGCCTCTTTATCTTCTATGCAGCCTGGATCGCCGGAGGCATCATCACCTACTGCGGCGCGCGCACCTTCGCCGAAATCGGGCGGCGGCTCCCCGTAACCGGAGCCTACTACCGCATCTTCTCGGAGGCTTACTCGCCCGCCGTCGCCTTTGCAATCAATGCCGTGACGCTGATTTCAAACTCGGTGACTATCGGGGGTGTCGCGCTAATCGGAGCCGATTACATCCATGGCGTCCTCCCAGGCATCCCTGTCAATGCCATCGCATCCGGCTGCATCATCGTCTTTTACATCGTCAACCTCCTCGGCCTCCGCACCAGCGCGACAACACAAAACATCATGATTGGCATCAAGCTCGCCGCCATCGCGGTGATCATTTTGTGCCTGGTGATGCTGCCAAGTGCGCCCATTCCAAAAGCAGTGGCCGTTATCACAGAGAAGGTCAACCACTCGCCACTTGCCGCGCTTGGGATTGCGCTCATCGCGGTCTCATTCACCTACGGCGGCTATCAACAGTCCATCAACTTCGGCGGGGACAGTGATGCCCGTGGTCAACAGGTCCCAAAGGCCATCATGCTCGGGACATTCCTTGTGATGGCGATTTACATCCTCACCAACATCGCCTACGTCCATGTCATCGGGTTTGAAGCCCTGAAAACGACCGACAATATTGCATCCGTGGTCGCGACAAACCTGATGGGTCCTCTTGGCGGCAAGCTCCTCGCGGCGATTTTGTTTGTGTCGGTCTGCGGCGCCATCAATGTCAACTTTATGACGAACCCGCGCGTGATGACGGCGATGTGCGAGGATGGCGTGTTGCCCAAGTGGTTTACGCATACCGACAAGTCGCGGCATGTGGATCCCCGTGCGCTGACCATTTTCGCGCTCGGTTCATTTGTCAGCGTGTTTGTTGGGAAGTCATTTGAGCACTTGCTGAACTACACGATTTTCCTGGACTGTATCGGGATGATTTTTGCGGCGGGTTCGCTCTTCGTGCTGGCAAAGCGCCTGCCGGTGACACTGCAGCTGAACGTATTGACGGCGGTCTTTATCATCGGCTACGCGTTTATTGGCTTCAGTGTGTACAACGATGACCCTGCGGCGGCCATCAATGGCGTGATTGTCACGGCGGTGATCAGTTTGGTGGGCTGGTGGATGTTGCGTTCACGAAGTGGTGGCAAGCAGCATCCGGAGGAGGTTTCGTGATGAAGCATTTGGCGATGTTTTTCGCGGTGGTTGCGTTCCTCATGTCGATGGTCGGGCGTGCGGATGCGCAGGTCGTTCTGGAGAAAGGGATTGAGTATTCAAACCCGGACAACCAGCATTTGCAGCTCGATATGGCGCGTCCGAGTGCCGCAAGTGGGCCCCTGCCAGCCATTATTTGTATTCACGGCGGCGGGTTTCGCGCGGGGTCACGGGATGGCTACCTTGGCCTCATCCAACAGCTCGCGGGGCGCGGGTATGTGGCGGTCACGGTGAGCTATCGGCTGGCGCCGAAGTATCCGTTTCCGGCAGCGGTCCATGATGTCAAAGCGGCAGTGCGTTGGCTTCGTGCGAATGCGGCGAAATACAATATTGACCCGAATCGGATTGGTGCGACGGGCGGCTCGGCGGGCGGTCACCTCGCGCTTTATCTTGGCGTGACGGGCAACATACCTGGCATAGAAGGAGATGGCGGTAACGCGGGCCAGTCGAGTGCGGTGCAGTGTGTTGTGAATGTGTATGGCCCGAGTGACTTTACGAAGTCCTACGGCAAGAGTGTTGATGCGGCGGAGGTTCTCCCGCTCTTCCTTGGCGGGAATGTCGAGCAGCAGCGCAAGCGGCATCTGGAGGCCAGCCCGCTCTACTGGGTGACACCGAGCGCGCCTCCAACGCTATGTATCCACGGGACGCAGGATAAGTATGTGGCCTACGAGCAATCGATCTGGATGGTGGATCGCCTCTTAGCGGCGGGCTGCGATGCAGAGCTCACTACGATCTCTGGCGGCGGCCACGGCTTCAACGCGGAGCAATCCAAGGTCGCAGATGCGGCGCTGTTCGCATGGTTTGACAAGTATTTGAAGGCTGGGAAGTAGGGGTTGTGGCGAATGTGGGGCTAGCGCAGCATCGACCATTTTGTTGACGCCAACAAAATGGTCAGTAACCAAGTGACCAGAAACTTCGCAGGCCGTTTTTGCCTTGGAAATGGCTTATTTGTTAAAGTTACGCCACTCAGCGTAACCGAGCAGATGCTGGATGTCGCGCGCTAACCAGTTGGTCAGCCGCATCCCCACGGTACCGGCGGCCACGGCTTCAACGCAGAGCAATCCAAGGTCGCAGATGCGGCGCTGTTCGCGTGGTTTGACAAGTATTTGAAGGCTGGGAAGTAGGGGTTGTGGGGGGCTAGTGCAGCTTTGCGCGTAGTTGCTCCACATCGAATGGTGGTTCCCTGCGATGGAGCATAGAGTGGCAATTGGGGCATACAGGTACAAGATCTTTGAGAGGATTGACCTTGTAGTTTGCCTTCAACGTCGCGAGCGGTCGTTTGTGATGCACGTGCATAAAGCCTTCACCCACATCTCCGTATTGAGATTTAAAGTCCATGTCACAGACTTGGCAAACAGCTCCAAAGTGTTCGAGACACGCAGCGCGAGCGCGCGGGTTGCGTTCATATGCGTTAACAGAAGTACGGCGAGAGGTTCCTTCAACCAACCCCTCTTCGTCTGACACCTCTTCAGGGAATAGTTCCTGCTCACGGGTTACAGGAAACGCACTCGAAGGGGCTTCGTCCAATCTCCTATGCGCAACTGCGAGCTCTGATTCGGTAAAGAGTGACTGAAACCGTAGGTCGATGACGACACATTCAACGGATAAATCGATGCGTCGCTTTTCAATTAGGACCCCAAATCCACTGTGAACATGTTGAGGTTCTAACAAGCGTTTTGCATATGCAAGTCCACCATTGCGGCGAACGGCCTGCAAAAACCGGTTTGGCCAATAGCCGGTTGCCTCTCCTGTGCGCCGATATAAACTAACTAACTCATCATGAAATGCTGCTTCGGCAGTCATCTACGGTGCCCTTTCGTGGGTACATACGGCACCCGGAACAGTATCAGCTAAAACTATTCAGGCCATACTCCGCATAGCTCTCATATATGTGCTCAAAAACCGCAGCACATTTTGTTTTAAATATGTCGCCACCATACTTATCCGGCAAACCCTTGTCCAAATAGTCCTCAATGGTCAGCTTGACATTCGACCGTGCGGCTGCCTTGTTACGCCAATCCAAAACCAACAATTCATGCATGCGTTCCAAGAGGTCATGAGCAACCTTTTTGACCTCCGTTCGCTCATCCGTTGACAAGTCCGGTGCAGGGCGAATGAGGATATCAAAAATCACAAGCTCCTCTTCAGTCAGATTCTCTCGAATATGTCGTTCTTCTTCATCGGTAAGACTCATCGAGAGTTCGAGGAGCTCCTGAAACAGCTGTTCGATATTTCGGCTTCCCGTGTTGTAACTCGCGATCAACAATGTAAACTTCTCGGCGAAATCCGTTCGGGTTTTGTTCTGCCGAACCATTTGTGAAATCTTGGCACCTATCGCCGCTTTCAATGCCTCAAGATCCGTGTTCTTGTGTTTGGATTCTTTGAATCTTTGTGCAAGCACTTCGAAATTGATCTTCGAAAGGTCAATCGGAGGTAGGTTTGCCTCCCGAATCGAAAGACCGGATATCGACGTATCAAGCAGGCCCGATATCTCCTGCAAAATAGTCGAGATGTCGGGTGGATTTGGATTCAGCTTTGCACGAATTGCCGCTGCAAGCATCGCGATTCCCGCGACCCGCGTCGAAAACTCAATTACCAATGGATCAGGTTTGATGGCCCGATACAACATCATCATGTACTTTTCATGCCCAAAGAAATCCCGGCGTGTTGTATCCGGCGAAATCAGTGCATCAACCGCATCCTCGACGGCGACAAGCCTTTGCATGTCCCCACTAGGTAGTTGTTCGATTGAGTCAAGATCTACGCCGTGCATGGCACAAAAAGCAGATGCATCGATGACAGCTGAGCGGAGCGCGTCCACCAATTCTGATTTGTCGCGGACGGGCGTTTTACCACCCTTACCTGCACCGTAAATCGCTAGTGCCTGCTCCAAGGATGCAAACACGTTAGCGTAATCAACAATGACACCACTGTGCTTTCCTGGGAAGACACGGTTCGCACGGGCAATCGTCTGCATCAGGGTGTGATTTCGCATCGGTTTGTCGAGATACACCGTCGAACAGCTGGGGGCATCAAATCCCGTTAGCCACATTGCACACACAAAGACAATCCGCAACGGATCCTGCGTGTCCTTGAACTTCTCATCAAGCCCGGGTTGGCTTTCAGCCATCCGCTTTCGATGCGGCTCGATGGTCAATCCAAGCTTTTTCATCTGCTCGATTTCGTTTTGCCCAGGCGAAACAATCACGGCCATATCCGTTGAACCCAGGATGTTCCGCCGGTCGGTCAGGATTGCCTTACGCTCTGCAGACAGCTGGTAATCGGCAAGCTCACGTTCAACACGTGCCGTCTCAACATCCCATAACCGGCGAACTTTGTCATACATCCGCAATGCAGTGGCTTTATCAATGGAAACGACCATCGCCTTCCCCAGGAAGCCGCGTCCAAGAAAATGCTGGACGATATCCTGGGCGACGGTTTCAAGGCGATCATCGCGTGTTATGAGGTGATATTGCCGACCCAGGAGGCTCTCAAGCTTTGCTTCCTGCTCGCCATCCAATTCTGCATTCTCAATCATCCGATAGATGTCATCGTTCAAGTCAGCGTTGGTGAGTTCCAATTCAGGTGTTCGATTTTCATAGAACAACGGAACAGTTGCGCCATCTTCAACGGATTGTTGAAAATCATAAATCGAGACATAGTCTCCAAAGACATCCCGTGTCCGCTCTTCCCCTGCAATCAATGGAGTCCCTGTAAATGCAAGGAACATTGCCTTAGGCAGGCTTGCCCTCATATTGAGCGCCAGCGTGTCGTACTGACTGCGATGGGCTTCATCTGTAAGGACGATTACATCTTGCCGATCCGTCAGGACAGCCGATGTCTGGAATTTGTGAACGAGCGTAAAGACGTAGCGATGGTTACCACGTAGCAGTTCCCGCAAATGCGCGCTGCTTGTTGCGTGACAGCGTTCGCTCTCAGCATCGGTGACTGCACCAACAGTTTTGAATGTCTTTGCCAGCTGCTCATCCAGCTCAACCCGGTCCGTCACGACCACAAAAGTCCAGTTACCTGCGAGCTTTCTCAGCACTTTCTGTGCGAAAAAGACCATTGAGAAGCTCTTGCCGCTTCCTTGCGTTTGCCAAAAAACGCCACCTCGCCCGTGGCCCAGCTTGCGTGCCTCAAGCATCGAGTCGATGGCATTATTAACGCCGAGAAACTGGTGGTTCTGACCGAGCACCTTTACGAGTCCAGCTTTATGCTCGGAAAATAGGGTGAAGTTTTCAACCAGATCCAAAAGGCGGGTACGGTCGCACGTACCGCGCAGCATCACGTCGAGTGACACCCTCCTTGGCTCACCTTCGCTCGCGATGCGCTTCCATTCAAAAAAGCGTTCCCAATCCGCCGTGAGCGAACCCACACGGCTGTCGGTGCCATTGCTGGCAATCAGCAGCGCGTTGAACCAGAAGAGCTGCGGTATCTCTTTCTTATAGTGGGTCAGGTTCTCGTCAAAGGCGGCGCGCGCCGGCACACCGGGCTTCTTGAGCTCGATGACCACCCAGGGCAGGCCATTGACGAAGCCGACCAGATCGGGGCGACACGTGTAGAGGCTACCCACCACGCTGAGCTGGCTGACTAGCAGGAAGTCGTTGCGCTCGGGTTGCATCCAATCCACCACGCGCAGACGCTCAGACTTCTGGCCACCGTGCTCTCGATCAGGGATGGACACTGGGATACCATCCTTGAGCAGCCGGTAGACCTCACGATTGGCGGACTCCAGGCTCATGGCTGACCGGTCGCGGGCGAGCTCATCGATGGCTGTCTGAACCGCCTCGGGTGGCAGTCCGGGGTTAAGCTTGTTTAGCGCGTCGCGTAGGCGGTCTGTCAGCACCACCTCGCCCTTTGTCTCGCGGCCGAGCGTGCTGCCCGGGCCAAAGGTCTCTTCCATCGCCGACAGCGTTTGCCACCCAAGTGCAGTAAACAGACCGATGGCAGGCTGTTCGACGAGCTGGTCTTCGGTGTATGCGTGTGCGCTCATGCTTTGCCCTCACCAACTTTCTGTGTCGGGGCTCGGTGGACAGAATCTGTGTTAGGCGTTTTTTGCAATTTCGCGACTTCTAACTGTGCCACGGCTTTTGGCACAAAGTTCGCCTTCGGTCGGTAGAAAGCTACGGGCATTCTGGTTGGCGCTGTCATGTTGCCACCACCGAGCAAAATTCAAATTCAAAGTGGAAACTCTGGTCCAACGGCGTCCAGAGCTTCCAGACTCCACTAGCGATTTTGCGGAGCCTGAAACACGAATCAGGCTCCACAAAATTCTTTGTGGCTATTTCAGACTCCGCTACCACTTCAAACGACCTCCCGACCTTCGGCCAAATTGATCAGTCTGGGAAAGCCCAGTGTCGCTGGCCGTCGGCCACTGCCAGATTGCAATTCACGGAGAATGCCTGCGTCCCGAATCTGACGGAGCAAGCCCATCGCGGTTTTCTCGTGAATCCCGTATTCTTGGTTCAGTTTCTCCGCCAAATCCGACGAGCGGAAGATCGGCTTGCTGAAGATGGCATCCAACACATGCACCGTGTACTGCGAGCGCGTCGCTTCCTGGATCGCCCGCTTCATCTCTTCGTAGAGTGCTTGGATCGCAGCAACTCGGACACTGTTTTGCCCAGCTTGGGTTGCGACGGCCCGCAAGAAAAAGGCGATCCAACTGTTCCAATCCTGTTCTGCCGAAATACCCTTGAGTCGCTGGTAGTACTCTTCTCGATGGGTCTCCAAGTACTCGGAGAGATAAAACATTGGCTGTGATAGAGCACGCTTTTGATAGAGGAACAGAGGAATCAAAATCCGTCCGATTCGGCCATTACCATCTTTGAAAGGGTGCAGTAACTCAAACTGGGCATGAACGATGGCTGCTTGAAGCAGAAAGTCTATATCGTTGCTGTCAAGATACTTTTCCCATGCCTGCAAATGGTCAGGTAGTTGCAAAGGGTTGGGTGGAACAAAGCTGGCTTGATCAATCGAACAGCCGTGCGATCCGATCCAGTTTTGGTCCTTGCGGAACTCCCCCGGGGTCTTGTCCTGCCCGCGCACGCTACTCATCAGGATGCGGTGCAGCTCGCGCACGAAGCTCAAGCGGATCGGGTACTCCTTCAAGTGGTCCCGCGATGCATACAGCGCACGCCGGTAGTTGGAGATCTCTTGGATGTCCTCAAACTTCTCGCCTTCTTTCAACAGGCCCGCTTCCTGTTCCAGCACTTCATCGACGGTGGCCTGTGTGCCTTCGATCTTCGAGGACAACACCGCTTCCTGCGTGGTCAGCGGCGAGAGCATCACGGCGGGGTTGGGGATGCTCTGCAACAATCCGTCATACCGCGCCAGCGCCGCATTGGCTTGCCCAACCAGAGGCAGGAGCCGCCGATGGTCGATATCGGCCAGCGGCAGTTCATCTGGAATGTAGGGACGCATCGGCTCAGGCATGGTCGAGGGACTCCACATCGAGCTGGCCGGAGAGAAGGCGTGGCAGGAGCAGGTCGCGCGAAAATAGCCCGATGGCGGGCTGCTCGACGAGCTGGTCTTCAGTGTAGGCGTGAGGGCTCATGCGTCATCTTCTCCAGCCTCGTTCGCAAGCGCCTGCTCGAGCAGCTCGATGCTGGGCAGGCTCGTCTGCAGCTCGGCGGGCAGGGATTCGACCAGGCGGTATTCGGCGATGCCCATCGGCTGCGTCTTGTCGCCAAGGGCGTATTCGGCCACAACCTTGTTCTTGGTCTTGCACAGCAACAGCCCGATGGTAGGGTTGTCGTGCGCACTCTTCATGTCGCGGTCGATAGCGGTCAGGTAGAAGCCGAGCTGGCCAAGGTGCTCCGGCTTGAAGACGCCGGCCTTTAGCTCGATCACGACGAAGCAGCGCAGCTTCAGGTGATAGAAAAGCAGGTCTATGAAAAACTCTTCGTCGCCGACCGTGAGGAGCACTTGACGTCCGACATAGGCGAAGCCCGCGCCAAGCTCCAGCAGGAACTCAGTCACGTACTTTACCAGCGCGTGCTCGATCTCGCGTTCTTGCGCCTGATCGCTTAAGCCAAGAAAGTCGAAACGGTAGGGATCTTTCAGGGATTCGCGGGCCAGATCCGATTGGGGCTTGGGCAGCGCGAGCCGGAAGTTGGTGACGGCCTGCCCTTGGCGCTCCAGCAGCCGTGTCTCTATCTGGATCACCAGCACATTACGCGACCAGTTGTGCTCGATGGCCTTGGCCGCATACCATCGGCGCTCATCCGCGGACTTCAGTTTGTCCAGGAGGGCGAGCTGGTGGTACCAGGGCAATAGTGCAAGCACCTCTTGCACAAATTCCCCGTCTGGCCACGCTTCGGCGAAAGTGCGCATGTATTTGAGGTTGCGCGGAGAAAAGCCCTTCATCTCGGGGAAGGCGTTGCGCAGGTCCTGCGCCAGCCGCTCGATCACCTTGGTCCCCCAGCCTTCCCGGCCCTGCCGGTCCAGAATGTCGCGGCCAATCTGCCAGTAGAGCAACACCAGCTCGCGGTTGACCGCCAGCGTCGCCCGCTGCTGGGCGCCGTGGATGCGGGCCTTCAGCTCCGTCAGCCAGACGGCGTAGTCGGCGGGCAGCGGAACAATCTCAGGCATGGTCGAGCGACTCCACGTCGATCTGGCCGGAGAGCAGGCGCGGGAGGAGCAGGTCGCGGGTGCGGCGGAGGTTTTCGATTCGCAGACCCAGCGTGCGTGCCTGCTTGAGCATTGCGCCGGCTACGTCCTGAAACTTCCTCTGCAAATAGCGCGGAGGAATGAGGGCATCCAAGCCGTGGATGTCGTTGCGATTGAGCGTAGGCACCGCGGCGCCGGCATTGAACTGCTTCAAATCAATCGACGATAGAAAGTAGTAGGCGAAGAGCGGTTCGGATTTCGGAAACTCTTTTGCCCATAGCGCCGTGTTCAGAGGCCAGAAATCCTCCTGCACGTAGATCACGTCGCCAATTGTCCCGGAGCGACCAGTTACAACGCCTGGTGCTTTCACTTTCGCCTCGTTGTGAAAGTCGATCACGCCCGTGGCAGCGTAGATAGGTACTTCACCTTCCACGCGCTTGGATCTCGGCAAGTCAAAACCACGCTGAAGCACCAGCACGGCGTCCAGTCGTCCCACCTCCCACCCCTGTGGAATCTCACCGAGGGGGGACGGGACGCGGGGGACGGACTCATGGCCGGGGAAGCGGAAGTGGACGAACCACTCGCGGTAGAGGGCGCGGGCCATCGACTCCAGAATCTTGATGCGCCGCTGGCTGTTCTCGATCAGTTCGTCGTAGGCCGACAGGATGCCCGCGATGCGGCGTTGAATCGGGAGGGGGGGAACGAGAAAGTTGAACGACAGCAGTTTGTCCAAGCTCAGGTTGTCCTGAGTTGCCCCATGCGAGACGTTCTGCATGCGGAGCTTGAGAATCTCCATGTAGTATTTCACGAACCGAACATCAGCTTTGTGAGGATCGGCGACAAACCCTACAACGCTATCAGGAAAGCACCCTTCGATTCCAAGAATGGCACTTTCAGCGATGTTGGCGGCAATCGTGATGCATAGCGTCCCCGGCTTCCAAAGCTTGCTCTGCGCAATACCTTCCTCGCTGTATGTCTGCGAGTATTCAGTCAGATAGAAGTCAGCGGCTTTGATATCTCCTGTCTGGAAGAACGGGTAGCGTCCGCCATATAGAAATGCAGCGTTTCGCGGTCGATGCCGCGACTTGCCACGACCGACGTAGCCGAGTTCGTCTAGTTTCGTGGGACGCCATTCAGAAGCTGCCATCCTTCACCCCTCCAAAATCCCCGCCACATTGGCGGCGATGGTCTGCTCCAGCGTC
This sequence comes from uncultured Armatimonadota bacterium, assembly GCA_903915615.1. Lineage (GTDB taxonomy): Bacteria > Armatimonadota > Armatimonadia > Armatimonadales > Armatimonadaceae > CAIRTT01. The sequence goes on along the minus strand of CAIWTR010000094.1, from coordinate 4,449 downwards.
CGCGCCTGGGCGTTGAGGGTTTCCAGTTCTTCGTTCAGCGTCTGCAACTGCGCCTTGAAGTCCTCGTCGCTTACCGCCTCGCCCGGGGCCACGCCCACATAGCGGCCGGGGTTGAGCGACCAGCCCTGCGCCTCAATCTCGGCGATGGTCGCTGCCTTGCACAGGCCGGGGATGTCAGCATAAGCGGGTTGCTCGCCGAACACCTCCGCAAGTTTTGCCGCCGTCTCCCCGCCGCCCAAGGTCAGGTCGGGCGCCTCACCGCGATAGAGCCTCACGAGGTTGGCGATGAAGCCGATCTGCGCTTGCGTCCAGTCGCGGTGGGCGCGGTCTACCTGCCGGTAGATGTGACGGGCATCGATGAACAGCACTGTATCCGCGCGCGGTGACTGTGCCTTGCCCCGGTCGAGGAACCACAGCGTGCAGGGCAGCGTCACCGTGTAGAACATGTTGGGACCGACAGCCACCATCACATCCACTGCCCGCGCCTCGATTAGCTTCTGCCGCAGCTCTTGTTCGGACGAGCGGGCATCGGATGCCGAATTTGCCATGACAAATCCCGCGCGTCCCTTTGGGTTTAGCGATGAATAGAAGAGCTGGATCCAGAGATAGTTGGCGTTATCGGTGCGCGGGAGTCCGAAGGGAAAGCGCCGACCTGCGCCCACCATGTCCTTGAGGCGCTCCTTGTCAACTTTATCTACATTGAAGGGTGGATTCGCGAGCACGAAGTCGAACTGTCCCGTGGCCGAGTGCGGGTCATCGTAATAGCTGTTGACATTGCCGCCGTGGCGGACATCCCCTTCAAGACCGTGCACGGCAAGGTTTAGCCGTGCAAGACGCCCGGTCTCATCGGTCTTTTCAACGCCGCAGATGGAGAGTTCCGCAGCTGGGTTCTTGTGGTGCTCGGCCACAAAGCGGGCCGACTGCACAAACATGCCGCCCGAGCCGCAGGCCGGATCGAGGACACGGCCATGGAAGGGCTCAATCACCTGTGCTAGCAACTGAACGATGCTGGCAGGCGTGTAGAACTCACCGCCACCCTGGCCCTCACTCATGGCGAACTCGCCGAGGAAGTATTCGTAGATGCGGCCAAAGGCATCGAAATCCAGCGTCGCTGGAATCTCAGAGATCTTCTTCAGCAATGCTTTGAGCAATGTGCTGGTAAGGAGGTTAAATGTCTTTGGTAACACACCGGCGAGCTGAGGGTTATGCTGCTCGATGAGACGCATCGCGGCATTAACCTGTGCACCAACATCGGATGCTTCTGGCAACGTCAGCAGAAAGTCAAAGCGTGCTTCTGGTGCAAGGTAGAGGACATTCTCAGCATGATAGGCGGCGGGTTCATCAATCCGACTTCCGCGCCGAGAGGATGATTCGACGCTCTCCAATTCCTGACGGCGGGCGGAAAATCGCACTTCTGCAAAGCGAAGAAAGATGAGCCCAAGGATGGGTCCGGAATATTCCTGAGCCTTAAGTCCGGAGTTGGCACGGAACTGATCGGCGGCATCCCAGAGTCGTTTTTCAAGGGTTGTCGCGGCGATGTCTTTTTCAGGTGTGGCTACCCAGTTCAATGGTGAAAACTCCTAAGGCACTTGAGGGCGTAATCGGTGTTACTCCGTCCATAGCATGCCCATCGGCATTCTACCCGCGAACAGAAGAGGGAGAACCTGAAGCAGGTTCTCCTTATGGATATCATCGTCTCCTGCAGACAAAGTGTGACGTTTGACCAAGAGTATTATTTTGCGGGTGGTTCCCCCCCTCTACTTCACCAGCGCCGCGATGCGCAGTGGGCTGCCGGAGCCGCCTTGGATTTTCATCGGGAAGGCGGCGATGTAGCTGCCGGTCGGGGGGAGTTTATCCAGGGATGCGACATTTTCGAACGCCGGGATGTTCTTTGCCATCAGGACCTGGTGGCTCTCAAAGAGCTTTGACTGCCCATAGTCGATGCTCGCGGTGTCGAGGCCAACAGCCTTGATGGTGCGATTTTTGGCAAGCCAGCGTGCCGCATCCGGATGCAGACCTGGGAAATGAAGCTTTGGCACGGCATCCTGACCGCGCTCCGCGGTACCCAGGTAGGATTTAGCATCCGGCCAGCGCTTGGCATACCCGGTGCGGAAGAGTACGATGGCATCTTTTGGAATACGCCCGTGCTTGGCCTCGAATGCCTTTATGTCATTTACGGAAATCTGGTAGTCGCGATTGGTGGCTGCCTTGCGTGCGACATCGATGACGATGGCATCCCCGCTCAGCTGATCCAATGAGAGCTGGTCGACGGTCTTGCCTTTTTCCGAGAAGTGGATAGGCGCATCGATGTGAGTCCCGCCGTGTTCGGATGCCGAATAGCGGTTGGCGGCATAGAAGTAGCCCTTGTCGGTGTGTGCGTGGAACTCCTGTTCCAATGTGAATGACTTGGCGGTTGGCCAGTAGAGTGTCTTCTCAGAAAAGGGATGTGTGAGGTCAATCCATTTCCCATGTTGAACAGGTGTGGCAAACGCATTACCAAGACTGATGGTTGCGAATACGGCAAATGGGAGAACGAAGAGCGACAACTTTGTGTTCATGTTCCCAGTGTATGGCATGGCCCAATAGGCACTAATGCGTCAATGTTGCGAACCAGATGCTTGTTTGACTTCTAGTCGGCTCACACATTACGAGATGTTTACAGAACACTCACGACCCCGTATTCATAGGTATGTATCTCCTTAATGTCCACTAAACCGCAAATATGCAGTTAATCCTCACAGCATTTTCCTCTATTCAGCATTCTCGAGATAACAGCCCGGATGCAAAATTCTGCTCCATTTGGTAATCTAATAACATCAGCCGTTGAAACAGTGGTTGATAAAGCGAAACGACGATCCAGAAGATGCGTCGTTTTTTTTGTGTCTGGGGACATTCCAGCGCATGCGGACACAACAATCCACAAACCCACAATCAAACATTTACACCTAACAACGCGACGCCGGGTGGAATGTGGAGCGGATGTGCCGGGAGCCGGACATTTCAGCCGCCGGGGGTTGCAAGCCAGTGGACATTCGGCGTCTGGCAGGGCGGGCACCGTCATCGATGGTCAAAACCAGCAAATCGTGACTCAATATCCCCGTCGTGACCATCGGGGATGGTCGCCCCACATGGCCGCATCACGCAACAAGCCAGCCAAGCCGAACCCAGCATCAAATAGAAATTTCATCCCATCCGGCGAGATCGGCACACACGCGATGCATCCACCCGGCAAGCGTAAACATCGACATCAATAGTGACCAATCCGTGTCGAACGGCGCGGGCGGACACCACGGTCCGCCTCTACGCAGAGGTTTGTTCAATGGAAGATCAACCGAATGCGTTGTTTCGTATTCCTTCCATCCATCCACAACAACACCATCCTCTACAACGATAGAATTACAAAGAATCGTTTCCATTCATTCTCGCATCTGATACAGGTAGAGTCTGGAAGCGAAATGGAGTGTTGTTGATATGAGTGAACTACGGGATGTTGTAATTATTGGTAGTGGCCCTGCAGGCCTCACCGCGGCCATCTACGCGGCACGCGCCAACCTAACCCCCCTCGTCTTCGAAGGCCTCCAACCCGGCGGGCAGCTCACCATCACCACCGAAGTCGAAAACTTCCCAGGCTTTGCACACCCTATCGAAGGTCCTGAGCTCATGGATGCGATGCGCGAACAGGCCGTCCGCGTAGGAACCGAAGTCCGCATCAACACCATCGAGAGCGTTGACCTCTCCCAGCGGCCGTTCACCGTCAAAGCGGATGATGGCAGCACCGTCCTCGCAAAAACCCTCATCATCTGTACCGGTGCATCCGCAAAGTGGATCGGCATCGAATCCGAAGTCGCTCTCCAAAACCGCGGCGTCTCCGCTTGCGCGACCTGTGATGGCTTCTTCTTCCGCGGGAAGGATGTTCTGGTTGTTGGTGGTGGCGATACGGCGATGGAAGAGGCGATGTACCTAACGCGCATGTGTAACTCCGTCACCGTTATCCACCGCCGTGACACGCTGCGTGCATCCAAGGTGATGGCAGATCGCGCCCTTGCAAACCCCAAGATTCGCTTTGAATGGAACTCCGCCGTCAAGGAAATCAAGGATGTCACCCTCGGCAAGGTCACCGGTGTTGTGCTCGAGAGCACCATCGATGGCTCGACTAAAGACCTCGCATGCGATGGCGTCTTTGTTGCGATCGGACATCAGCCAAACACCGGTCTGTTCAAGGACCAGCTCCCGATGGATGCGAATGGCTACCTCGTGACCGATGGCGTCAAGACGATTGTGGATGGCTGTTTCGCTGCTGGAGATGTGTGGGACACGCACTACCGCCAGGCGGTCACCGCCGCTGGGATGGGCTGCCAGGCCGCCATCGATGCAATCCGCTTCATCGAAGCCAACGAGCACTAAAGCATCATGAATATCACCCCCCCGGAGCTTCCCGCAAACCTCGGT
>CAIWTR010000093.1 GCA_903915615.1 uncultured Armatimonadota bacterium | reverse complement strand
GCCTGTAGGGCATCCGTCATGCCAAACGTCTTGCCAAACTGCGGAGCGAACTGCTTACCGCCGCGTTGGAAGCCAACGTCGATGCCGCTTTTGGCGGTGCCACCCTTATAGCCCAGCTTTACGCCGGCAAGGTTTTCTGCACCCGACTTACCCGCAACACCACCTGGCGCTGCCGTCTCCGGAGCGTAGTAGAAGTCTGTCGACAAGCCGCCGCCCATGACGTTTTGCTTGCCGGCATAGCCAAGGACCAAGCGCGGCATATTGTCACCGGTGCCACCAGTGAATGTCGTCATGTTGAGGTTGCCCATTCCGAGGGCAGCCAGACGGAATGTCAGCGGCGCAGCCTGAGATGGGTTGGCGTTGCGCTGGGATGACTCCGGGTAATAGCCGTAGGAAACACGAATCACTTCGCTGCGCTTGATAACACGGTCAAATGTGATCTCGCCGGTTGCTGTGTCAAGGACATAGGCAGCTGTACGCTGAGGGACATTGTCCACCGTTACCCAGACCGGCTGACCCGGTCCAAAGAGGAAGTTACGGTAGGACAAAACATAGGGGCCCTTTTTGTCCTGGCCAAGGAAGGCATCGGACATCTGGGATGGTGGTGCAAGGTTTGTCAGGCCACGAGGCGCGGCAGACGTGTTGAACACCGTCTGGGCATGCACGGCAGGGGTCACAGAAACGACAATGCTTAGGGCGATGACGCAGCTAAGTGGCTGTACCAGCGGGGTGACCCGGTTGGTGCATTTTGGCTGCTTTCCTTTGATGTTTGTTTCCATGATTTTATTGTCGTGTGGGATGGCTATTTTCCCTACACTACTTCAGACGTTTATTCTACGCTTTTGGTTTCCCAAACGGGGCCGAATTAATGGCTGGTTCCTGTGCAATTTTGGACGCTATATAAGGAATACGCGCGGGAACCATGTAGCGTGACTAACAAGATAGAGCCGGTAGGGAATTTATCCTGCAATCCCGGTAACACCACGTCACCGCGAAGTACGCTAACACTTCACATCGCAGCGGTATTTGAACGCTGGTTTTTGCCCCGTCCATGTACTGAAAATGGAGTATCCAAACAGAGCTGTAGGCCTTTGTGGTTACCAAGCGACAAATGGACGTTGCGTGACCCGACCGCGTTACAAAACCCTATCAGCTGGTGGAATCACAAATTGCAGGATTTTCAGGTGTTGAATTGTATTCTCCAGATCTGACACCAGATAGATTTGACAATTACAAAGGATGCTTCGTACGATGTAACGAATGCTGATCCTGGACGCAACGATGCGTCTATACGAAGGTACACCATGAAACAATCCGTCTCACCTGTGACACTCATCCTCGTTGTCATCGCCACCATCGCTGTCATCTCTGGAGTCTTTGTCCTCGTCACAAATGGTACGCAGGCAAAGCAGAAAGCCAACACGGGACCCGGCGGGATGCCACCGGATGTCGCTGCTGAATTCTCGAAACGCATGGGCGGAGCAAACGCCACCGGGCCAAAGGCGGGCGGCGGAGCCGCAGCAGCACCAACGACTAAGTAAATTGCGTTGAGGGATTCCTACGCCACCATCGCTGTCATCTCTGGAGTCTTTGTCCTCGTCACAAATGGCACGCAGGCAAAACAGAAAGTCAATCCGGGACCCGGCGGGATGCCACCGGATGTCGCTGCGGAGTTCTCGAAACGCATGGGTGGAGAAAACGCCACCGGGCCACAGGCGGGCGGCGGAGCCACAGCACCAACGACAAAATAAATTGCGTTGAGGGATTCCTACGTCACCATCGCTGTCATCTCTGGAGTCTTTGTCCTCGTCACAAATGACAAGAAGGCGAAACAGAAAGCCAATACGGGACCCGGCGGGATGCCACCGGATGTCGCTGCGGAGTTCTCGAAACGCATTGGTGGAGCAACAGCACCAACCAGTCGATAGAGTGCGTTGAGGGAATCCTACATTTATTTACCGGAATGTTTCCAAGGTGATTTCACGCCAGCTACCGAATGACGGAATTACATCGTGACAGTGAAGTCGCGATGCTGTTTCATTCCAACGTCGGAAAGGAATCTCCATGCACTCTGCAAAACTCCGTGAAACGAAAGCCTTCACTCTGATTGAGCTGCTTGTCGTCATTGCCATCATCGCAATCCTCGCAGCCATCCTCTTCCCCGTATTTGCACAGGCCCGCGAAGCCGCACGGCAAACGGCGTGTCTCTCAAACCTCAAACAAATCGGTCTCGGCGTCAAAATGTACGCATCGGATTACGATGAGCTCCTCCCGATGGGCACATACAACTCCGAGCGTAACTGGGAAGTCAACCCGGATGTCGCAGGCAATCAGGGCTGGAATGACTGTGCTGGGTTCTGGGCCGGCTACAACATGTCCACAATCGATGGCGGGCAGCCGCTGAGTGGCTGCGCCTACGGTGGGGACTTCTACCGCACCTTGATGTCGATTCAGGTCTTTCCATACACCAAAAATAAGCAAATCTGGTTCTGCCCATCCGATAAGGTTCGGCGCTTCAGCAACGCTAATGTTGCGCAGGGGCTGCAGTCCTATCAGTGGTTCCCTAACTGGGTCTACAACTCCTGGTGCCCTGGCAGCACGGCAGGTTTTCCTGGACCATTCCCATGCACCCGCTACAACGGCGAATACCGCAACCTCTACAACGAGCCTGTGTCGGAAACATCTAACTGGGTCAGTGAGCGGATGATCTTCATCGAACGTGGCGCCTTTGGCTGGGATGGCCCTGATGGCTGTGGTGGTGCATGTAAAAACACCAACTTTAACCATAGCCGTGGCTACAATGCCGTCTACTTTGATGGCCATGCAAAGGCCGTTGTGTTTGGCAAGAAGTGGACGACCCTGCCGGCATCCGGGTGGGGACCAGATCGATCACCCTAGGCCCACCGCTTCTTCAGTGATACCTTTTCACCGCTTCCCAGCTCTCCGGGAGGCGGTGTTTTTTTCCATATAGCCGTGGGATGAGTCACATTAAGTAAGACTGTAATTCCACACTGAAGAGCTCGAACAGATAGTGTGCTGAAGCTGGCACGCCATGAATATTGTTTCGAAAGCAGCACAGAAGTGGACTACCCTGCCGGGATCCGGGTGGGGACCAGATCGATCACCCTAGGCCCACCGCTTCTTCAGTGATACCTTTTCACCGCTTCCCACCTCTCCGGGAGGCGGTGAATTGTTTAACTTGCTCCGTGTAAATCGGTAAGTGGTATTCAAAATACAAACATCAATACTTTCGAAGACCGCTATACTGGAAACACCATTCTGCGCTAATCCGCATCCACGGTGATTTCACGATGTCAGACTCTCTCGCACTCTCCGTTCAAGGTGTTGGAAAATGCTACCGGCTCAAGCGTGGCGGGCAGGCATCCACCACCATGGCCGAAGCCCTCATCCAAAAGGTCCGCGGCAATGGTGACAGCGGCTACGATGAGTATTGGGCTCTGCGTAATGTCTCCTTCGATGTGCGTGCGGGAGAAGTCGTCGGTCTAATCGGACGCAACGGCGCGGGCAAAAGCACGATGCTAAAGCTCCTCAGCCGGATCACACAGCCCACCGAAGGCACGATGAAGCTCTACGGACGCATCGGGTCCCTCCTCGAAGTCGGCACCGGCTTCCACCCCGAGCTCACTGGACGCGAAAACATCTACCTCAATGGCGCCATCCTCGGGATGCGTCGACATGAAATCGATACACACTTCGATAACATCGTCCAGTTCGCAGGCGTCGAACGCTTCCTTGAAACACCCGTAAAGCGTTATTCAAGCGGGATGTACGTCCGGCTCGCATTTGCCGTCGCCGCACACCTTAACCCGGAAATCCTCGTCGTGGATGAAGTCCTCGCCGTTGGAGATGCAGACTTCCAGCGTAAGTGCCTCGACAAAATGCAAGATGTGGCAAACCAAGGGCGTACCGTCCTCTTTGTCAGTCACAACATGGCCGTCCTCCAAATGCTCTGCACACGCGGGATCCTGCTGCAAAACGGCACCGTGGGCCTCGATGGCACCATCGAGGAAACCGTCGGCGCCTACCTCCGCTCCGTTGAACGCAATGCCGGTACGGATGTCCGCCTTCGGACCGATCGCAAGGGACTCGGGGATGTCAAACTTATTTCCGTGGATGCCGAGACAACGGGGGAGTTTCCAAGCAAGACGCTTGCTGTCGGGGATGGCGCCCGCTTTACCTTTGAGCTCGACAATATGGCACACGGCCTGAACATTCTGTTCACCCTCTATGACCATCACGGTCAAGTTGTCACCGGATTTGACAGCGGGATGTCAGGTGCCGATGACCGTCGCGGCTTCGCTACCGGAAACACATTTACATGTGACATCAGCACGATTCATCTCGTCCCGGGGCGCTACCGGATGAACGTGCAGATTTCATCGAGTGTTGGAGTTCAGGATCACCTTGAGGGTGCTCTAATCATCGATGTCGAATCTGGTGAGCTTTCCGGACGCGCGGTGACGCCGGAGCGCTCACGAGGCGTTCTCGCTCTGCCTCACGCTTGGACTACCCCAGGGGAATAACACAATGCTAGGCGTAATTCGACAGAAAATGGCCGATCGGCAGCTTCTCCTTGCAGATATCGCCCATCGCAAAACACTGACTTCAGGAAAGCCTAGGCTTGGGTACATCGGTGCGCTCGGGGATGCCAACCTCGGCGATGAAGCGATGTTCACCGCGGCGCAGCTTCTCTATCCTGAATATCACTTGGTTACCTTGCTCTCAAACTGGCGTGAGGCCGAGCTTGCATCCAAAGGCCTCTCAGGGCCCGACTTCTTCCAAGGCGTTATCCTCGGTGGAGGCACACTCATCAGTCCCTACTGGCATCCCGCCATCGCCCACGCGCAACAACAAGGGTGTCGCAGCTGGACCCTCGGCAGCGGTATCGGGAGCTCTGGTTTTGGGGATGAAGCGTCAGTTGCCCTGGATGGCTGGGCAGAGTCACTCAAGCTGATGTCCGGTGTTGGCCTCCGCGGGCCACGCTCACTTGACACCGCGCGGACGCTTGGTATCGGAAATGCCGAGCAAATCGGTGACCTTGCCGCGGCCCTGACTCCGGATGCTCCTCAACAACCGCATGAGCGACGCAAAATCGTTGTGAATATCGCAGCATCCGCCGCTGACAACCGCTTGCCACAAGACATCCCGGCACTCGAAGCCGTGACTAACTACCTGCGCTTAGCGGACCAGTTTGGAGATGAAGTCATTGGCGTTGCGATGCACCGGACGGATGGCGGTCCTACCCGCCGCGTCCTGGATGCTGCCGGCCTTGAGCATGTCAGCGTGCAGCTTCCAAGTGATTTTGCAGCATTCGCAAAATGGGTAGACGGCGCACATTTCACACTCTCTGTTCGCCTCCACGCCGCAATCCTTGCCGCAAACCTTGGCATCCCGAGCATCAGTCTCGGCTACCGCGACAAAAACCTGGACTTCATGCAAAGCATCGGGCAGGAACGCTGGCATCTTCCACTTGAGACAGCTTCGCTGGATCAAGTGACGCTTGCTATCAAAGCGATGGAAGCCGAAGCCGTAGGTTTACGCGAGGTTGTACATGCGCAGATGCTTGCTTACCGTGGGCAGGTCGGCGCTTACGCGGCCAGGATGGTTGCTTCGTAGGACGAAATCCACCTGACAATGTGACGAGGGCGTGATACTTTGCGCCTATGCGCATTAACACTGTTCTGGCGTGCACCTTCGCCGCCATTGCATCCCTTGGTATGGCCGGACTCTCCGCCGTTGGACAGGGACAGCAAAATCCAAACTCCTTTGCCCCCACGTACGCTCCTGACCGCGAATATGATTTGCTTCACCTCAAGGTCATCCTCGATGTCAACGAAACAAACCGAACATTCACCGGTGAGTCGTTCAACACCATCCGCCCGCTTGTACAGACGCTGACATCCGCGAAGTTCCATGTCGGCCAGGGCTTGACCGTTCAGCGAATGTTTATGAATGGCAAGGAAGTCATTTTTAAGCGCAGCGGTGAGTTTGTGATTGTCAACTTCCCGACGCCGCTTGCTCCTACAGCGACAGCCATTATCTCCGCTAAGTACTCCGGAGGCTCCAAGCAGGGCGGCGGCTTCGGCTCGGATGGTGGCTGGCACTGGATGGTTCCTACAAAGGCAAATCCTGACAAAGATGGCTTTTGGACGCAGGGTGAGACCGGCTTTAACCGTGAGTGGGCAGTGACTTGGGATTACCCAAATGACTTCACGACCACCGAAACCATTACGACCGTTCCCGCCAAGTGGGAAGTGGTCGGTAACGGAATCCCCGTCAGCAACACGGTCAAAAATGGTCGCCGCACCGCGCACTGGAAAATGACACAGCCCCACGCAACCTACTTGCTTTCGCTGGTTGCAGGGCAGGTCGCCATCAAAAAGGATGTCTGGAACGGAACGCCACTTTGGTACGTTGTGCCGGCGAGTCAGAAGGAAACCATCGATCCATCCTTCTCCGACACGCACGACATGTTGACGTTCTTCTCGAACATCACCGGCGTCCGCTATCCGTGGCCGAAGTACGCGCAAAACGCGATGTACGACTTTGGCGGTGGCATGGAAAATGTCTCGGCGACGACGCTGGGATCTGGAAACCTCACGGATGGCCGCGATGGCATCCGCACCATGGCATCCCTCAACTCCCACGAGCTCGCTCACCAGTGGTTTGGCGATGTTGTCTCCTGCAAGGACTGGGGACAGACGTGGCTGAATGAGAGCTTTGCCACCTTTATGCAGTCCGCTTACTTTGAGCACGCACGTGGCTCCGCCGCGTATGACCGTGAAATCGAAGGCAATATGCGTGGCTACTTCGGTGAAGCGCGCCGCTATATGCGCCCGATTTCAACGCGACGCTACGCTAACCCGGATGCGATGTTTGACTCGCACAGCTATCCAAAGGGCGGCGTTGTCATTCACTCGCTTCGCCAGCTCCTTGGAGACAAGGCATTCTGGAAAGGCATCAACCTCTATCTCACGCGCCATAAGCACACGCCGGTTGAGACGTATGACCTGATGAAGGCGATGACGGATGCCAGCGGGATCAACTGCGAACCATTTTTCAATCAGTGGATTCTTTCCCCAGGCCACCCCGTGCTGGATTACACCTGGTCTTACGATGAAGCATCCAAGGCGGTCAAGCTCCGCGTCAAGCAGAACCAGAAGACGGATGGCGGTGTGCCCGTTTACACCATCCCGACCAAGGTTGGCATTTTCATGTCCTATGGGATGTCAACGCAAAAGGTGACGCTGAGCGGTGCTGAGCAGGAGATTACGCTCAAGGTTGATGCCAAACCGGATGCGGTTTTGCTCGACCCAAGCCACGACTTCCTCCGGGACATGCAGCACAAGCCTACAGCGGCGGAAGCGCGTGCGATTGTCAAGCATGCAACGAATGCCGTCGAGCGGCAGAGTGCGTTTGACATGATCTGCTCCGATAGCCCATCGGATAGTGAGCTGAAATCGTTGCTGTCCATCCTGCGCGGCGATCGCCGGGTCTTCCCGGTGTTCAATAGCGTTGCGTCACTGTCCAGCATCAAAAATCCGATGCTCAAGCCTTTCTGGGTTGATGAGCTTGGCCATCCAGATCCGAGCCGCAAGGCAGCGGCGATTCGCGCTCTCCTTGATTACGAAGTAACGAGTAGTGACATCGCGACGGTGAAGGCATTCATCACCGAAGCTCAGTTCAATTCGGTCAATCTTGCAGCCATCAGCTTCCTTGATAAGCACGACAGGGCTGGAAGCAAGGCCGTGTTCGAAAAGGTGTTGACCTTCAAGAATCGCAATCAGTCCATTGCGAATGCCGCGAAGAGGTCTCTCGGCAAGTAAGGTGATCAAACCAGTCCGCTGGGGCGTGCTTGGGTGCGCCCGCGTGTTTCAAAAACGGATGCTGCCAGCCTTTGCAGCATCCGAACATAACACGCTGACTGCGCTTGCGAGCCGGGACATTGAGAAGGCTCAGTCTGTCGCCGCTGCGAATGGAATTCCGTACGCATTCGGCGACTACGATGCGCTTCTCGCATGTGCGGACATCGATGCCGTTTATATCCCGCTGCCAAATGACATCCATGCCGAGTACACCGAGCGCGCTATCCATGCCGGCAAGCACGTGCTATGTGATAAGCCTTTTACGCTGAACAGCGCGGATGCAAAACGCTGTGCGGCGCTTGCGGATGCCTGTGGTCTGCGGCTGATGGAAGGCTTTATGTATCGCCATCATCCGCAGCATATGTTTGTACAGGGGCTGTTGCTCCGCGGTGATATTGGTGTCCTTACACGCATCGACACGACATTTTGCTACACCGCGACGGTTGAGCATGCCGGAATTCGGTGGAATCCAGCACAGGGCGGCGGGGCACTCTGGGATGTTGGTGTCTACGGCATTAACCTTGCCCGGATGTATATGGGGGAGCCGCAGAGTGTCTACTCCCGCTTGGCGATGCATACGGAGACCGGGGTTGACATCCATAACACCGTGGTTTTGGACTACGCCGATGGACGTCACGCTATCTGCCACTCTGGCTTTGACCAGGCATTTTCCAGCACCGCGACGCTGACCGGGACGCTTGGTTCGATCACGCTTGAGCGGGCGTTTCAGGTCGGTGAGGCTGGCACGCGTGTCCGGTACCGCTCCGGTGGTACTGATGATG
>CAIWTR010000092.1 GCA_903915615.1 uncultured Armatimonadota bacterium | reverse complement strand
TGCACGGTCAAGGATTGGAAGAACATCGGCGGAGTTCGCTTTAATGTCAATCATCAACTGAAAGGTAGAGATTCCTGGCTGAACACTCCCCGTTCGCTGTATCCGCTCCATCATCGGTCTCAGATAGAGTGCCTCGAGCGTTCGCTCTGGACGTACATCTTTGCGGTCATGAGCGACCAAAAGCTTGCCATCAACGAGGTAGATGTCTGCTTCGACGGATGCAAATCCGGCATTTAGCGCATCAACCAGCGGCCGAGTGTGTTCGTAATCGTTGTGCGAATGTGCCCGTGCGTGAACGTTCATGACATTAGCCTTCTTGAGTAGCGCGCCAGCCGATATCCCGGCGGAATTGACCACCATCCATGTGAATACGATGTAGCGCCGCATAAGCCCGCTCACGGGCTTCCTCGAAGCTGTCACCCGTTGATGTAACCGTAAGGACACGTCCGCCACTTGAGTGAACGGTGCCATCCTCGGCCAAGCGTGTACCAGCGTGAAATACTGCGACAGCATCAAGCTTTACGGCATCTTCTAAGCCCGAAATGACATCGCCTGTCCGAACAGCCCCAGGATAACCATGCGCTGCGAGAACAACAGTAACGGCGCTACGTCGGGAAAACACGACATCGATTTGGTCAAGACGCGCATCCACACACGCATTAATGACTTCGACTAAATCCGTTTCAAGCAAAGGGAGTACGATTTCCGTCTCGGGATCCCCGAAGCGGCAGTTGTATTCAAGACACATCGGTCCATCAGGAGTCAACATGATGCCAGCAAACAATACACCACGGTACGGGATCCCGGTTGATTTGATGGCACGCACAACTGGTTTGATGATGACATCGCACATGGCGTTGATTTCATCTTGAGAAATCCCCGGTACTGGACCATAGGCTCCCATTCCGCCCGTGTTCGGCCCAGTGTCGCCCTCGCCAATACGTTTATGGTCCTGCGCCAGAAGCATCGGCACAACGGTATCGCCATCCACAAAGGCCATCAGGCTTGCTTCCGGGCCGTTCAGACAGGCCTCTATGACAACCTTGTCACCACTTGCGCCAAACTCGCGGGTTACCATGATGCGTGTGATGGCATCCTGTGCTTCTTCGAGACTGGCCGCCACAACGACGCCTTTTCCTGCCGCATCGCCATCCGCTTTGATGACAATCGGGTACGTTGCCGCCGCAAGATAAGCGAGCGCATCAGGTGCGGTCTCAAAAACCTCAAACGAAGCCGTAGGTACACCAGCCTGCTTCATCAGCTGCTTTGAAAACACCTTTGAGCCCTCGAGCTGGGCATTTTCAGCGGTAGGGCCAAAGATCCGCAGTCCGGCCGCTTCAAAGGCATCCACGACGCCAAGAATCAAAGGCTTTTCTGGGCCGACAACCGTAAGGTCAATCTGTTGGTGCTGTGCGAACTGGACAAGGCCGGCAATGTCGGTCACCGCAATGTCAACATTTTCAGCAACAGCCGCCGTGCCCGCATTACCGGGTGCACAATAGACTTTATGAACGTCCTTGGATTGCGCGAGCTTCCAGCAGATGGCATGTTCGCGTCCACCACCACCGATCACGAGGATCTTCATATCGAGACAGCCTCCAATAAACCGGACGTATCCTGGTCACAAAACGACGAATCAAATGCGGCATCCGGAAACCAACGACAAAGGCAACCAATCCGAATCCACCAACATTCAGCCAGCATTCCGACACAGCTGCGACAACCGCGCATCATAACAAACTATCATCCGAGCGCTGTGCCAAGTTCTCAAAACGCGCAAACTTCGGAATGAATGCCAGTTTCACTGTCCCTGTCGGGCCATTACGTTGTTTGGCGATGATGAACTCAGCTTCTTCTGCATCGTTGTAGGCATTATCCGATGCCTTTGCGGCATCCTTTTGGTCGTCATCTTCGACGGTGACGGCCTCTTTACGAGCGTAGTAGGCTGGACGGTAGATAAAGCCAACGATATCTGCTTCGGCCTCGATTGCACCAGACTCACGGAGGTCAGAAAGCATTGGACGCTTGTCTTCACGCTGTTCAACACGACGCGAAAGCTGCGAGAGAGCAATGACCGGACAGTCCATTTCTCTTGCAAGATTTTTGAGGCCACGCGCAATTTCGGTGATCTCGTAGTTGCGACTTTCCGCATCTTTGGATGAACCACGCATCAGCTGCAGGTAGTCGACAATCACCAAATCCAGGCCATGCTCAGCTTTTAGACGGCGGCATTTTGAGCGCATCTCAAGGGCCGACATATCGGTTGTGTCATCAATGAACAGGCTGCACTTCCACAGTCTGTCCACCGCTTCGGCAAGGCGCGTCCAGTCATCGGCATGCAGGTGTCCGGTTCTAAGTCGGTGTGCATCCACACGTGCCTCAGAACACATCATTCTCTGCGTAAGCGATTCCTTGCTCATTTCAAGGGAGAACACTGCAACCGTTTTGCCAAGGAGCGCGGCGTTCTGTCCCATCGTGAGGGTTAGCGCGGTCTTACCCATCGATGGTCTGGCAGCAACGATGATGAGATCACCCTTTTGCAGCCCGGATGTCATGTAGTTGAGATCGATGAAACCCGTGTCTACGCCGGTTGTGACATCCTTTTCGGAATAGAGATGTTCGATTTTGTCGAAGGTCTCGGACAGGAGCGGCTTGAGGGGCGTAAAGCCTCCCTGTCGTCTACGCTGCCCGACATCCAGCATGAGTTTTTCAGCCTGATCGACCAGAACATCCACGTTGTCTGGATCCTGATAGGCAAGCCCGGCAATCTGTGAGCTGGTTTCGATGAGCTTCCGTAGGATTGCCTTTTGCTGAACAATCCGGGCGTAGTAAGTGACATTTGATGTCGTCGGCACGAACTCACCCAGCTGCATCATGTAGGCAAGCCCGCCTACGAGTTCAAGGTGATTGCGGCGCTGCAGCTCTTCCGACAGGGTGACGATGTCTACAGGCTCACCCTTTTCAGAGATCGCAAGCATCGCCTCGTAAATTCGCGCGTGTGCTTCGCGATAAAAGTCATCCCGAAGCAGCAGCTCACTGGCACGCTCAATCGCAGCGCGTTCGCCGAGCAGCATCGCGCCAAGAACAGCCATTTCGGCTTCGATATTTTGGGGTGGTATTCGTTCCAGCATACGTTAGAAATCACAAACCCCCGGAGGCATCACAGCCCACGGGGGTTTGCAGAGGTAATGTCCCCGATTAGGCCTTGTTTACAGAGACCGTGAGTTCAACAGTGATGTCACGGTGCAGCTTTACAGGCACAGTGAATGTTCCAACAGCCTTGATTGGGTCATGGAGGTTGACCTTACGCTTGTCAACCACAACACCAAGTGATGTGTGGATTGCAGTAGCGATGTCAGCCGCGGTGATCGAACCGAAGAGGCGATCTCCACTACCAGCCTTGGCAGTGATTTCCACGGTTTTGCCTTCGATGGCAACCTGTGCTGCCTGAGCAGACGCCAACAGGTTTACAGCCTTGCGATCTTCAGCAGCAAGCTTGATTTCGAGCTGACGAAGAGCACCACCAGCAGCCTCGACTGCCAGCCCACGTGGGAACAGGTAGTTGCGCGCATAGCCATCTGAAACCGCGACGACTTCGTCCTCGCGTCCAACCTTTGCAATATCCTTATTCAGAATTACTTTCATCTCGTTACCTCTTCCACTGAATGCCAATGACGGGTCCACCAGCACGACCTATCCCGTCGTAGCCAGCAAACAATGCTGTACCTGCATTCAGACGTTTCCGCAATCGGGCATCGGCCGTAATCGCAACCGGATTCCAGACATCCAAGCGGAAGTCATACCCACGAAGCGACTGGTCAAGCCCCACACCCAGTTTCCCAGCAAACAGCCCGTACCTAAGCACACTGCTGTCACTACGAATAATGCCCTGTTGAATATCCACCCGATTGCCTTCTGTTGCATCGAATAAACCGAGGCGAAGGTAGCTGTCTGGAGCGAATCCAGGCACAACCGCATGGACATCCTGTCGAAGGCGCCCGGACTTTGTACCGTATCGCGCATCGAAGGTCAAGCCGGGTTCGGCAATCTCTGGGATGTTGATGCCAGGTTTTACAGCTCCTCCGCGGCGCTCGCCCGGTAATCGGATGGATTCCGCTCGTTTGGTGATGTCTTTTACGGACGCGCTGGTGTCTTTCACATTTGCAATGGTTGTGCGGATGTCATTACCGAGAACGGGATCGTTCACCAGTTTTTCGAGGCCTGCAACGGTCTCATCAAGCTTTTGGGTGATCTTGACAGTGTTTGCGGTGATGGCTTCCATGTTCGCAACAGAGCCCTTAATTCCGGCCGTCATCGTAGGATCAGTCAGCGTTAGACGAAGGTCATCCACGAGCTTTGAAATAGTGCGCACCGTCTCGTTTGTGGCTGCGACGGAATCCCGTATCGCCGCACGATTATCCGATACGGTTCCCTTGAGCTCCTGCGTAAGGCCGACCGCTTCATCTGCGACCTTCTTACCGCTTTGCGCGGCGCTGCGAACATCGCCAAGGAGACCATTCGTCTGCTTAGTCAGTTGCGTTAGCTGCAACTCAATCTTCGGGACAAGACTTGCCGTGGATGCGCTCAGTTCGGCGGCATTTTCCATGATGCGCTCAGCCTGCTTGAGAGCGCCTGGAAGCTGCTCGGATGCGAGACGCAGATTGTGAACCGTGACGCGGATGTCTTCCTGCAGCTGTTTATCGCTCATCACATTGTCAACTTTCGTCAGAACTGAATCTGCTGTGTTGACAATCCCTTCCATGCCCCGTGTGTCACGCCCCGTCATCACGGAATTTTCACTAATGGACGCCGTGGCAGTTCCCATCGTGACTTGCACGTACGGAGGCGACCCAATCAGCGGCGTCACGATTTCGAATTGTGTATCGGCCACTAGTGGATACTTGTTCTCGACGCGAAGCGTCAATCTGGCTTTGTTTGCGACGAGCTCGATGTTGTTCACAGAGCCAATATGGATTCCGGCGAGGCGGACTGCAGAGCCGACAACAAGCCCTTTGGCATCCGAGAAGTCGACT
>CAIWTR010000091.1 GCA_903915615.1 uncultured Armatimonadota bacterium | reverse complement strand
CAGTGTGGATGGTTTGAAAGTCGCAAGGCATCAAATGGGGGTTGAGGTTGACCCAATCGCGGATGACCGCGCTGTGCGGGGTAGCGACGATGATGCGGCGGTGCGTGTTGCGGAGAAGCGTATCGGCGGGACGACGGGGCGTGTTGTCCACTCTGAGGTCTGTTTGTACACAAACACTCCAAATGAGGATTTCATCTTCGACACTGCGCCGGGCTGGGGCAATATATTACTCGTCAGCGGCTGCAGCGGGCATGGGTTTAAGTTCACCGTGTTGCTGGGTAAGGCAGCAAGTGACTGGGCAACATCGGATGAATTTTGCCATGGGCTAGCCGATGACCGATTTCGGCTTCAGACTCCCGTCAGTGTGATGTTTACTCCTTCGGCTCGTTCAGCATCATGAATCAGCTCGGCTGGTGGTGGAACTGGCAGGCGCTGATAGTCGCCCCGTGAAAAGTACTTCTCCAACCAGCAGTAAATTGCGATGAACAAGTACCGGCTCCCCATTTCTTTGATTTTGAGCTTGCTCTCGCCGTGACGCCGGTTTCTCCACGTGATGGGTACGACCTGCCACGAATACCCCCTAACGATGATTTTCAGCGGGAGCTCCACTGTGAGGTTGAAGTGATGCGCGAGGTAAGGAGAACATCCCTTTAACGCACTCATTCGATAGGCTTTAAAGGCATTTGTAAAGTCATTCACCTGAACGTTGAAGAGCCTGCGGAGAAACTGATTCGCCATCCGGTTCAGCATCAGCTTTAGCCACGGATAGTCAATCACGCCGCCACCTTTGACAAAACGGCTCCCGAAGACCGCATCGTAACCCTCATTCAGGATGTGCCAATAGCGCACAACATCGCGGCAGTCATCCGATTCATCTGCCATCATGATGCAAACCGCATCCCCGCTGCACTTATGGATGCCATGCACGATCGCGTGGCCAAATCCGTGTGGCTGCTGTTTTCTCTGCGGCGCAAGCGTTGGAATTTCATCCATCAATGAACAGAGCACATCCCATGTTCCATCTGTACTGCCATCATCCACGACGACGATTTCGTGCGGAATTCCATTGCGGCGTAGCTCGACAAAGAGATGTTCGACGGTGCTGGGAAGAGCATCCTGTTCGTTCCGAGCAGGGATGATCACGGACAAAAGTGTGAGGTCGTTTGGCATTGTTTAACTATCCCGATCTAAGCGGCGCTGATTTCCAGCCAGTTTTCATTTGCGACAGCATGTTTTGCGATTTCATCCAGGATGCACGTAGCGCCTAATCGGGGCGCCCAATCGTAGGTTTTCTGGACGATTCGTCCATCGATGACAACCCAAGGCACATCGTAGGGTCGTGAACCTGAATCGGACTGAATCTTGTGCTCACCAAACCGCTCTTTGCACCACTGTGACAGCTCAAAGAGTGACATCGCGTTGGGTTCCCCACCGCCGACGTTGTAGATACATCCCGCCGTCTTGGGCTGAGCCACCTGCTTCATGATCAGCTCTGCAAGATCCACCGGGTGGAGGATGTCTCGGACTTGGAAGCCCCGGCCATCGAATCCGGTGTAGCGAAGCGGCAATCGGTGCAGATACCGGTTGATCCAATAGGCAAAAATCCCCTGGCTGGCTACGCCGAACTGTCCACTGCCGGCGAGGACACCGCAGCGGTTTACCCAAACCGGAAAGTCGAATGCGCATCCATATTCGAAGGCAATGGCTTCGGATGCCAGTTTGCTAGCACCGTAGAGGCTCACGGGTGCCGCGGTTGAGAACTCCTCGGAGATGCCAAACCGCGTGACGCCATTTGGAAGCGCTTTCGCTGGATCGATTGCGAAGCGGGATGCTGTCTCGATGAGCGGGATGTTTTCGAGTGCAAGCTGTGAGTAGACACGGCTGGTCGAGAGCAGGACCAAGCCTGCGCTCGACTTCCGGCAATATTCGAGGACATTTAGGGTTCCGATGAGGTTGGTATCGAAGAGATCGCGCGCATCATCTCCATTTGTACCGGCAAGGACGCTTGCGTTAGCTGCGGCATCGATGACCAGCTCGGCATCGGGCAGGCGATGGACATCCCCCGGGACACGAAGGTCACCGTGGATGACACGGATTCCGAGGCGATTCAAGCGTGAGCGGTTTTGCTCGGAGCCAGACCTTATAAAGCTATCGATACCGAATATATCCACCCCTGGATAATTCTCGGAAATGTGGGTGGCAATACTGCTGCCTACAAAGCCGCAGATACCGGTGATCAAGATGCGCATCGCGTTACCCTTCCACGTCTGTCGGAAAGGGTGTCGCATATAACGTGCCAGCGAACAAAGTGTTAGATATTTCATGACGCTGCGTCACACGGCACATTTCGTGCGCTTCGACATCGTGATATGTCCATCCAAAATGATCTGATCGGAACCCGCCAAGCCCTGCGGATTCATCCCATGGTGCTGAGTCGCTGGCTCGTGCCGAGCATCATCGTGCTCATGCTGTGTAGCGCGGCTGTGTTTGGAACCATTTGGCCATTGTGGATTGATGAGATTTTCACGGCGCGTGTTGCTGGGCTCGGTGACCATTCACGCATCATCGGGGCGCTAATGAATGGCGTTGATGGTAGCCCTCCGCTCCTTGCATTGGTGACATCGCTATTTGTTCGGATGATTCCACTTGATCCAGAGCTTGTGCTCCGGCTGCCAGCATTGCTGGCATTTGGCGGATTTCTGAT
>CAIWTR010000090.1 GCA_903915615.1 uncultured Armatimonadota bacterium | reverse complement strand
GCTGGGATTGGATCCTGCCATACGAGCACTTCGGCTGGGACTTCGGAGCCAACATAGCGGTTGCGTGGACCCATGTCACGGTGTGTCAGCTTGAACCATGCACGCGCAAATGCATCATTGAATGCCTTTGGATCGTTCAGGAACTTACGGGAAATCTTCTCGTAAGCCGGGTCAAAGCGGAGCGCGAGGTCGGTCGTGAACATCATCGGTGCATGACGCTTGGACTTGTCAAACGCATCCGGGACGAGGTCCTTGCCCTTGCCACCCTTTGGCTGCCATTGCTGCGCACCGGCTGGGCTCTTGGTGAGCTCCCACTCGAAGCCAAAGAGGTTCTCGAAGTAGTTGTTCGACCACTTGTCTGGCGTTGCGGTCCATGCACCTTCGAGACCCGATGTAATCGTGTCAGGGCCATTGCCCTTGCCAAAGGTGTTCTTCCAGCCGGTTGCCTGCTCTTCGATCGTGCCTGCTGCTGGCTCGCGGCCAACGTGCTTGTCAGGATCAGCAGCACCGTGTGCCTTACCAAGGGTGTGTCCACCCGCAATCAGCGCGACGGTCTCTTCGTCGTTCATCGCCATCCGGGCGAATGTCTCACGGATGTCGCGGGCTGCTGCCAACACATCTGGCTTGCCGTTAGGTCCCTGTGGGTTGACGTAAATCAGTCCCATTTGAACCGCTGCGAGAGGCTTCTCGAGCTCACGGTCACCGGTGTAGCGCTTGTCACCGAGCCACTGGGTCTCGGAACCCCAGTAAATATCTTCCGCTGGCTCCCAGACATCTTCACGTCCGCCGGAGAAACCAAATGTCTTAAAGCCTGCAGACTCAAGTGCGCAGTTGCCGGCGAGAATCATCAGGTCAGCCCAGGACAGCTTGCGGCCGTACTTTTGCTTGATCGGCCAGAGAAGCATCCGAGCCTTATCAAGGTTGGTGTTGTCAGGCCAGCTGTTCAGCGGCGCGAAGCGGAGGGTGCCCGCACCGGCGCCACCACGGCCATCAATGGTCCGGTAGGTTCCAGCGCTATGCCATGCCATACGGATGAAGAAGCCGGCGTACGTACCGTAGTCCGCTGGCCACCAGTCTTGGCTTGTGACCATCAATTTGTTGATGTCGGCCTTTACACCCTTGAGGTCAAGCTTTTTGAACTCAGCAGCGTAATTGAAGTCATCACCCATTGGGTTGGACATCGTGGAATGCTGGCGAAGAATGTTCAGACGGAGGAGGTTTGGCCACCAGTCGGTGTTCCGTGTGCCGCGACCTGCGGCTGCCGTCATGTCGGCCTGCGGTTCAGCCGCCATCGCAGCACCGCTGAATGGACACTTACCAGCAGGTGCGGCCGCTGGCTCCACTGGCTTTGGTGCTGGAAGAGGCATGCTTGCTGTCGCAGATGATGATGCGGCTATACCGGTGCCAAGGGTAACTCCAAGGCCAAGCAGTAACGAGCGTCGGCTGATGTTTGCCGCCTGCTCACGGTCTAATTCTTGTTGACGTGCGATGCCATTGTTATCGGATTCAGGTGTCTGATCTGGATTACTCATGCGTCTATTCCTCTGACTTTATAGGGTGGCAGGCCTGTGACCCGGTTGAAGGCAACCTTTGTTGCGCTCCCAATGTCTTTTGCCATCCGTGATGCTAACAAAAACCGCATCACGAAGTTCCCGTAAACGGGATGCCACAGTTACATTACCTGTCTATACACAGGATAGATGTACGCATTCCGGCATATTTGAGAATTGTTCTCAAAAAGTT
>CAIWTR010000089.1 GCA_903915615.1 uncultured Armatimonadota bacterium | reverse complement strand
CCGCACTAGGAACCGCTGTCGCAGCTGCACCTGCGCAAAAACCATACGATGTTGTCTGGGTGGACCATTTGCAAAGGTGGGGAAGTGCGACCTTGCCGGGGGTTCCCGCGGTACTGGATGCACACAATATTGAACAGGATTTATTGCTGCAGCGGTCGCAGGCTGGGGATGGCTTTGCTGTCTTTGCCCGAACAGATATCGAGCGGGTCCGGCGCTTTGAGACACGCGTGTTTTCAATCGCTGATCATGTGTGTGTGATTGGGGCCGGGGATGCGGCGCGCGTCGGTGAGCTTGCTCCGATGTCGGCAAAGCGGGTCAGTATTTTGCCGCCTGCGGTGCCGGTTAAGCGTGTTCCTGGAGCCCTTACCGTGACCGCACAGCCAATCCTTGGCTTTGTTGGGAGTATGCGGTGGCTTGCAAACCGGGATGGGATGCAGGACTTCTTGAAGACAACCTGGCCATCAATTGTTCAAGCCATTCCAAATGTCCGTCTCGTGTGTGCAGGTCGGGAAACGGATACCTTTTGCAGCGAGTTTACGCGCGAGCACCCAGAGTTTTCCGGGCGGGTTACCGGTCTCGGAACAGTGCCAGATCTTCGTGAATTTTGGGAGCAGATCCACATCGGGATTGCACCACTTAGGTGGGGCGGTGGAGTGAAGATTAAGCTGATCGAAAGCTGGGGAGCCGGGAAGCCAACGCTGGGGACGCCGGTTGCAACGGTTGATATTCCACAGGATGCACGCTTTCACACGTACGTGACCCGCCCGGACGACTGGTGCGCTGCGGTTCGTCACCTTGTATCGACTCCGGAAACGTACGCGGCTGCAGCTGCACAGGCATTCACATTTGCCGATGCTCACCACACGGTGAGCGTGCTACAAATGGAAGTTGCGAATGTCCTCAAAGGGGTCATGCGAGGTACGTCGACCGGAGTCGCTTCGTGACCATTTGTGCCGTTTTTCCGTACAATCCATGCCTCCTCCGCCCGCGTTCACTGCATTCGATCAAGGCGATGTTGGCTGCGGGGCACGATGTCCGTGTGGTGTATGTCGCGGAGCGCTTCGGGGTGGATTTTGCGCAGAGCGATGATGCCGCATTGTGCACAGACGTGCGGAAAGTACCGTTCGCTGGAGTGGCCTCGACGCTAGGCCGCTGGCTTGGTGGGATGTCTGTGAGCCAAGCCTGGTGCGGCTCGGTAGAAGCCAAAAAGGTCATCGTCGAGCTGAGCGCTGGAGCGGATGTGCTGTGGGTCGAGCACTTGCGCGGCGCCGGGATGTTGCCGCAAGCGGTGGGCTGTCCCGTTGTCTGGGATGCTGTGGATGCCTTGGGGCCATTGTTTGCGGGGAGAGCCGGGCTGGTCAAAAACCCACTCAAAGCATGGATGTTCAATTGCGAAGCGAAGCGGACTGGGCGTGAGGAAGCATCGCTCGCGGCACGGTTTTCGGCAACGATTGCCGTAACAGAGCGCGAAGCGGCGTTGCTTGGTCCAAATGTGATCGCGATTCCAAATGGCGTTGACTGTGACTACTTTCAGCCATCTGCCGATGCTGACAAGCGACCATTTCATATTTGCATGGTTGGCCGCTGGAATTATCTGCCGAATGCCCATGGGTGCATCCAGTTTCTGCGGGATGTCTGGCCGCAGCTATGTCTCAAATTCCCGGAGGTTGTCTGCACGATTGTGGGTCCCGGGTGTCAGGCAGGTTCGCCCATCGCCGATGCCGCAGTGGATGGTGTGAAAGACGGCAATGTCGTTCTGGTGGGTCCGGTGCCGGATGTCCGACCTTACTTACATCAGAGTCTGCTTAGCGTTTGTCCAGCGATGCTGGCGGCGGGGATGCAAAACAAGATCCTTGAGTCCATCGCCTGTGGAGTTCCTGTCGTCTGCACCGAGATCGCTGCCGCAGGGACAGTCCCAGGGG
>CAIWTR010000088.1 GCA_903915615.1 uncultured Armatimonadota bacterium | reverse complement strand
TCGCCGTCCACATCTTGTTCCAGTCAATCATCGAGCCGAAAATGACACCATACGTCTCTGGATCTGTATCCTTGCTCGCGATGACAAAGCGCCATGGCTGCTCGTTATACGCCGATGGTGCCCAGCGGGCAGCCTCAAAAATTGAGCCTAGCTCTGCAGTCGTAAGAGGCGTCTCCGCAAATGCGTACGGGCTCCAGCGGGCCTGGATGTCGGACTGCAATGGATACTGATTGTCGGTTGGCTTGTTCATCTATATTTTCCTCATTTATCTGCTCACCAGAGTGTAAGTGCTTACCGGCGAGTAAAGTGATTCGCTTTTGTTTTACCATGCAGTAAAACGAATTTTCGTCTCTTGCGGTTCCCAGCAGCCTCTGATTTTCTAAGGGGCTGCAAAAAACGGTGCGCTGTTCACTACACTGTCCATGGATTCAGCACGATTTTTCCACCGATACCCGATTGGAGAACACGGACATGCGCATCCCGTACAGCGTCCAGCGGAAGCGTCGCCGCAACCCGTGGACTTAGCAAACCATCCAACAAGAGCGGATAGAGCTTGCTGTGGATTTCCTGACGCTCATCGGATGTCAAATTAAACAACAACATCCCCTGAATCCGCGCATCGCGGCGCATCACATCCCGTGCATTGATCTGAACCGGGCCACGGCTACCAACCACCACCACCGTGCCGCGGTTGTTTAGCAGCGTCAGGTCATTTCCAAGATTGATGTGCGCTGCCATCTCGACAATCGTATCGATGCCCGTTTGCCCCGCGGGACCCGGTGCACTTACCAATGTGGTTAGCGTGTCGAGATAGCCATCCTTGTCGTGACGAACAATTATGTCCGCTCCGTGGGCCTTTAGGATTTCTTCGCCTGCATCCGTGCCGCAGCTCGCCGCCACACGCGCGCCCGCGAGCTTTGCGAGCTCAATCGTCGGGATGCCGACTCCGCCGGAGCCGCCGTGGACAAAGACCGTGGATGTCGCATTTGTGGATGCATGTTGGTGCAATGCTGCAAAGGCAGTGGCATAGGGGATACCAATCGCGGCGCCCTGGTCAAACGAAATGTTGTCCGGGAGGGGATAGGTTCGGTCGATATCGACGAGCGCGAACTGGGCATAAGCACCGGGAAGTGCCGTGCATGTGTAGACGCGCGTGCCGATAACGGATGCATCAACGCCAGGGCCAACGGAATCGATGATGCCTGCCGCATCAAAGCCAAGGGAAACCGGCATCGGACGGTCGCCATACGCACCCGAGCGGACATAGGTGTCAACCGGATTAACCCCAGCCGCCATCACGCGAATGCGTACCTGATTGGCTCCAGGGTCAGGAATCGGCAGCTCCACAACATCCAAAACACCCGTATCCCCAAACTGAGCAATCTGCACGGCACGCATCGGTAAGCCCTCCGGATGTTATTCTAGGGCATGCCGCCACGAGGCAACATCATCGGCACATCAAGCTTTTGCAGGAATCCTCATGAGGACAACCGATGGTCCCGGCACGGTAATCC
This sequence comes from uncultured Armatimonadota bacterium, assembly GCA_903915615.1. GTDB lineage: Bacteria > Armatimonadota > Armatimonadia > Armatimonadales > Armatimonadaceae > CAIRTT01. The sequence goes on along the minus strand of CAIWTR010000088.1, from coordinate 4,277 downwards.
TGCCGCTGACATCCACACCCTGTTGGGCAACTAAATTGTTGTCCGCACCTAGGGTATAAACGGCTGCTTTGCCCGCGGAGTGTCCATTCAATGCCAATGTAATCGTCCGTGAGCCAGCTTCTTTGTTGATGACCATAATAGTCAATAACTTAGATTTACTTTCAATGGCTGCAAATGCCGAGAGCAAATCAGGCTCTGCTACTGCACAGTGCACAGAAATATCCCCAAATCCGTGGCCCTGACCATCCGCGTTTGTGTACATCGCCATCGCGTTGTACGCCGGTGAACCCGCCTTTGGACTCGTCCAGCGACAGCCAATATCGAGGCGTTCGCGTCCGAAAATTCCTAAAATATCCGCTTGTGAAGTCGCGCCACTGCTATGTTCATCCCCGCCCCAGGAGTATTCCGTAATCCCAATCCGCGTCCCCGGGTAGTTGTTTTTGACCCACTCGTGCATCCGAGGAATCAGGCGAACCGTGTCCGAAATCCATGTCTCATCTTTGTAGGCTGGATCCCAGAGCGCCCGCGTGCTTCGTGCCCGACGCTTAACCATTGATGGGCTGGTATCGCCGCTGAACTCTCCGCCCTGCGGATAGAAGTGGAGAGTAAAGACATCCAAGAGACGCTTCCCACTTGCTTTCTCCTCCGCAGCAAACTTCTTGAGGAGATACGTCATCGGGTCGACATTCCCGTGTTGCTTGCGGTCCGGCATCGGCTTGAATGGGTTGTTCCAGCCATTTTCCTTACCGTGTTGCGCATCCCGGGGGGAGTACTGAAACCCCGTCCAGCCCCATTCTTCCGGACCACAGACCTGTGCCTTTGGCGCCGCGGACTTACACATTTTGCTGGTGGCGAGGGAGCGCTGCCAGAGGTCATCGATGCTCACGCCGGTCGGAATAATATCCCGGTGCGTCTCGTGCCAGAGACCGGGTTCATTGTCGAGGAGGAGATATTTGATGTTTGGAAAGGTTGTCGCCAGCTTCTGTACCCAGGGCTTGAATGTGTCTGGAGTCGCTGCGATGTTGGCATCCGCGGGGGTATTTCCCGTGATTGCTTTGCCATCCGGGCGCTTGCCATTTCCCGCATCCGGGCAGAACTGGGCATCCGTTTTCTCCTGACGCCCATACTTCGAGACCGAAAAGCTCCACGCTTTCTTTCGTCCGGGGGCGGGCTGTGCAATCCAACCCGTCATCGGGATCGTGATCATCGCCGCAGCGCCAGCCGTTCGAGCCTTTGTGCAAAAGTCATCCACAAATCCGCCGGGCTTTGGGTTGTCGTGCGGGATGGTCTCAAAGAACCAGTCTGAGCCTTTGTTATCGGCATTTGCCATCCAGTTGTAGCGGGATGTGTTATTGCCGCCGAAGCGGTCGATGGGGCAGCGGTAGCCAGGGGCATCCGTTTGGGCGTAGCTCGCGCCGTAGATTTCAGGTGATATCGGATGGCGGTTGCGAGTGACATCGATGGTGATGACATTTTGTTCCGGACCTGCGGTGGCGGCGCGGCGGCAGCCGGCAACGGTGAGGGCGGCTCCACCAAGGAGGAAGCTGACATCCTTTGTATCCATACTTCGATTGTCGGACGTAGCCGGGCTGGTCACGAGGATAGTTATCTTCCGATTGTGCGATGTGGCAGATGTATTTCAAATGTAAACGAGTAGAATCCGGTATGGAATGGACTTTTGATCACATCGCGCAGGTCGTGCCGGACATCGCCGCCGCGGTCTCGTTTTATACGGAGCTCGTGCCCGGAAGCACGGTTTTGCATCAGGATGCCACATGGGCATTTGTCGAAGCCGGCGGGGTCAAGCTAGCATTTGTGGTGCGGGATGAGCATCCGGGGCACCTTGCGTGGCGTGTTTCACGTGTCGAGCTTGTGCGTCAGGCTGCAAAGTATGGCAAAGAAACCAAGCTCCACCGCGATGGCACCGAGTCGTTTTACATCGATGGCCCGTGCGGACAACACATCGAGATTATTACGTTTGATGGTAGTAATTGGGAGACTGAGACATCCAATAAGTAGGGACAGATACTACTTAGAAACGATATTTGGAGACCAGCAATGCCGCAAAAGCCACTAACGCTCACTGGAGATATCCGCCTCGCGCACGACCCGACCGTATTTTTCTGCTGTGCTACTCAGACATCTTCAAAATAGAAATCGAAAAATAGAATAGGGACCTGCGATGCCGCAAAAGCCACTAACGCTTACTGGAGATATCCGCCTCGCACACGACCCGACCATATTTTTCTGCTGGGCTACTCTGACATCTTCAAAATAGAAATCAAAAAATAGAATAGGGACCTGCAATGCCGCAAAAGCCACTAACGCTCACTGGAGATATCCGCCTCGCGCACGACCCAACAATTGTTGTCGATGCCGGGATCTGGTGGCTGGTTTCGACGGGACCGGGGATTGGGCTCCGTAAAAGCACGGATGGCCGTAAGTGGCAATACGTTCAAGAGATCTTCAAGCCGCTGCCTGAGAGCGCATTGAAAGTTCAGCCCAATGCAAAGAATCTCTGGGCACCGGATCTTGTAAAAGTCGGAGCGCGCTGGCATTTGTATTACTCGGTCAGCGCCTTTGGCAAGAACCGCAGTGCGATCTGTCTGGCATCGAATAAAGTGCTTGACCCCTCGCATCCCGATTATGCCTGGAAGGATGAAGGCATCGTCGTCGAGTCCTTACCGACGGATCACTACAATGCGATTGATCCATCCGTTGCTAAGGATGACAAGGGTGTCTGGTGGATGACGCTCGGCTCGTTTTGGGGTGGATGTCAGCGTTTTCGCCTAAATGCTGCGGCGACGCGTGTTGATACCAGCTACCAAATGAGCTGTGTTGCGCAGCGTCCAGAGCTTCCGCATGCGATTGAGGCCCCTGCGTTTTTCTTTCGGCGTGGGTGGTGGTACTTAGTCGTCAGCTTTGACTTTTGCTGCCGGGGTTCGGAGTCAACATACAACATCCGTGTTGGGCGCAGCCGGGCCATCGATGGCGAATTCCTCGATGCCGCTGGCCAAAAGCTGAGTGAAGGTGGCGGGACGATGCTCCTCGATGGCCGCGGTCAAATGGCGGGTCCGGGGCACGCGATGATCACGACGGCTGGCCGTACCGACTATTTGGTTCATCATTGGTACGACAAAAGTGTGCCGCGTTGCGTGACGACGCTTGGGATTCGTCCGATTAGCTGGACGCGTGCCGGGTGGCCTGAGGTCGACCGGGATGCCCCTGTCGTCGACCCCGCGGCGGTTCGTTAGCGGGTAAAGGCTTCTGTAACCGGACGGCCATCCAAATCCGTTGGGATAGGGATACCAAGGAGCCAAAGAGCAGTTGCAGCGGTGTCGCACGTGCTTGGCTGTCCGAGTTTTGTGCCTGCTTTGACGCCAGCGCCGTAAGCAATCCACGGAATCTCGCGGTCATCGGTGACATCCATCCCGTGCGTCTTTTCATGCCCGCCATGGTCCGCAGAAATGAGGATGACGGTTTCGTCCATCAGGCCTTTGCGGCGTAGGGCGCTAACGATTATCTCGATGCCTTTGTCGCAGTCTGCAAAGCCCTTCTTTTGCTGCGGGCTACCCCAGCCGTAGGTGTGACCCGTAGAGTCTGGGTCAGCAAAGTGGACAAACAGCAGGTCAGGTGTGTTCCGCCGGATGGTGTCTGCGACGGCTGTTGCCACGGCCGGGGCGTAGTCACTGATGACGACGTAGTTATCGAGGCTGCCTGGGAGGAAGAGGTGGGTGAACTTCTGCTTTGCGGCAAAGAGGCCCGTTCGTAGCTTTTTGTTGAACTTCTTCGCGATCGAAAAGACCGTCGGGACGGGAACCATTCCCTTGAGGGGCTCCCATTCATTCCAGGTGATTTTGTGTTTGGCTGGCTTTACACCGGTCAGCATCGATGTGTGGTTCACAAGCGTGATTGATGGGATGACGGCCTGGGCTTTCATCGTGGATGCGCTGTGCTTCAGCATCCCTTCGAGGTGCGGCATCCGGGAAACGCGCATCACAGCGGGCTTTCCACCATCCAGGCTGATGATTACAACGCGCTTGACAGCAGATGGAGGTGTGGGGAAATTACCTTGAGGTCGCATTTTTGAGTTATTCCAGACTTTATTGAAGCTGCCGTATTTTATCGGTCGGATATTTGGGATTGTTAACTGGCGGATGGCCTATTCGACAAACTGAATGCAGCCCACGGGTCTACCCGGCTTAATCTTTTAGAAGAAGGCTAATCGCTTCTGCAAGGGTGTAATCCTTGTCGGTCAGCATCCCTGCATCGTGTGT
>CAIWTR010000087.1 GCA_903915615.1 uncultured Armatimonadota bacterium | reverse complement strand
GGTCGCAGAGCCAGCCATTAATGTCCTTGTCGCTCAGCTACATCCAGTAGGCACGCTCGCGGGTGACATCGATGACGCCATCGTGGATGAGCCTCCGCTACTGGTACGTGATGGCGGTATTTTCAAGCCTGGCTACGATGCGGAGCTTGATGAGCTTCGCTCGCTTCGCCAGGGCGGTGCCGCGTGGATTGCCGAGCTTGAGACATCCGAGCGGGAACGCACCGGCATCCGCAACCTCAAAATAGGCTACACCAGCGTATTCGGCTATTACCTCGAAGTGCCCCGTTCGCAGCTAGAACTCGTCCCGGAGAATTACATCCGCAAGCAGACTACGGCGGCAGGCGAACGCTACTTCACACCTGAGCTCAAGGAAATGGAAGCGAAGGTGATGGGGGCTCAGGACCGGCAGGTCGCCCTTGAGGGAGAGCTCTTTATCAAGCTGCGCGAAATGATTGCGCGGGACTGGGCAGGAAGTGTTCTCGACAGGGCAAGGATTGTTGCCCAACTGGATGTCGCATCGGCTCTCGCAGAGCTTGCGGTCAATAACCGCTGGTGCCGTCCTGTGGTGGATGATGGCGATGTCATTTCCATTGTGGCAGGACGCCATCCGGTGGTCGAAAAGCTCGCCGGGGGGATCCAAAGGTTTATCCCGAATGACACGATTCTCGATACCGAGCAGACCGTGCACGTCATCACGGGTCCGAATGCCGCTGGTAAGTCGACGGTGCTGCGGCAGGTTGCGTTGATCGTGCTCCTCGCGCAGATTGGTTCGTATGTTCCTGCGGATGCTGCGCACATTGGGATTGTGGACCGTATCTTTACACGCGTCGGGGCACACGATGACCTTTCAAGTGGCCAGTCGACATTTATGGTGGAGATGACGGAGACGGCTGAGATTCTCAATCACGCGACGGAGCGTAGCTTGGTGATTTTGGATGAGATTGGCCGGGGGACATCGACCTATGATGGTCTTAGTATTGCGTGGGCAGTCGCTGAGCATCTCAGTGAGCTTGGGGCAAAGACATTGTTCGCGACGCATTATCACCTTTTGAATGACCTTGAGAAGCAGCGGACGAATGTGCGGAACTACCGGATTGCGGTGCGTGAAACGGATGACCGTATTTTGTGGTTGCGCAAAGTTCTGCCGGGGGGGACGGATAAGTCGTACGGCGTCCAGGTTGCCCGGATGGCCGGCTTGCCTCCAAGCGTAGTTGAGCGTGCAAAGCGCATCCTGATGCAGCTTGAGAAGGCTGGTGGAGCGCCTCGGATTGAGACGACTACTGCGACGCTACAGATGACGCTCTTTGAAGCGGCCATCCACCCGGTGGTTGAAGAGCTGCAGTCGATTGATCCCAATCGCCTGTCCCCGATGGAAGCGCTGCAGCTGTTAGTTCGTTTGCATACGGATGCAAAGAAGCGCTGACATCGACGTGGGCACTTCGTCTTAAACTACGAATATCAGTTGACCGTGTTCAATTCGTTGATGAATTGGCGGACACGTCTCACACTTACAGCTAGTTTGATTTAGTTGATGCACCCAAAGTATGTGTCAAATGCAACATAAATGGCTGACTTGTGTGCGTTAGCAACTACATCGGGCAGAAAACAGCCTAATCCGGGTAGCAGACGAAAAAGTTAGAAAAGTTTAGTCACAGAGAGGCCCCGGTTTACACGAATCTTTGCTATTAATGTTTCCCGACGCGAGCGCTCCGCTTTTGCAATGTTGCGATAGCTAACATCAACGACAGGGCTTTCCATGCCTCAGTGCGTTTATTCTCCACTCCAGTACTTACACCTTAATAAATGCATTTAACGACACTTTAAGTTGCACTTTGCAAATAAATGCGTGTGATAAATCCAAATTTATGTGACTAGTGGACTAACTGATTAAAGTTAGAAAAGTTTAGAGCGATATTTACATCAATTTTCTGGAATTGTTTGTTATTACTCTCCACGCAGTCGAACCCGACTCGATGCCAATAAGCAATGTCCCGGCAACCGTGGTGCCCTTATTGGTCTGTGAGGTTGGTTGTCTGCGGAGGAATGATGCATTGTTTTGCGAGTCCAAGAGCTTGGTATGTCGGTGTGCTAACAGGATGCACACTTGGCATGTTTGGACACCCAGCGGTAGCACAAGGCACTTGGTACACATCCAAAGCAGCCTGGCTGGCTGCGGTTACAAGTGTGCGGACGGATACGTTTTCGGACTCACTTGGCCGCGGTCGGATCCTCAACCGTTTAGGGGGAGACTTACAGATTTGGGAAGAGGGCCCCAACGGAACCACTCTCTACCGCGGTGTCAATAATGCTGGCGAAGGGTTCATCAGCGTCAATCAACAAAGCAATGTGTTGAATCTAAAATTCAACTCGTTTGCATTTGCCGGTTACTTTGGCGTTGTGGATGCAAATGACCAGCTTCTAAACACATCCCTAATGGTTACGACATCGGATGGGATCCCATACACGCTTGACCTTAGTGCAAGTGCGGGGACATTTCTTGGTTACTTTGGGGATGCCCCAATAACGTGGATTACCGTTGAGCAGCCCACTGCCAGTGGCTACGTGGCTCTGAATTCCTTTTCACTGGCAAAACCCGCCGGGGATATTTCCGCTGCTGGGGAAAATGTAGCGCCGGAGCCCGGTACACGTGAGCTCGTCATATTCGGGACCGGTGTGGGATTGGCAGTCATCATCATAAAACGCAAGCGCCCCTTGTTCGCAGGCCTGTTCCCATGGCAAAGCAGTAGCGATTCCTCCTAATTGGTCATTGTTACAAAAATTTATAAATGTTTAGTCGTTGTAAGGCGTGTCAATTGGTAGCCAATTCCGGATGATACTAACAGGACGGATGCCTGTCTGCAGAAAGCTATTCTGAAGCGGTCCCCCCTCCGTTCTATGCAATCCTTTTGGGTGCATCCATTTGACACCTTACATGCACTTACTAAAATCTAACGTTCTACGCACTCTGTTCATCGTCATCACACTCGTGATGGGGATGTGTTTGCCTGCCCGGATGGCAAGTGCGATTGACCGGTTTGCAATTCAGTTTGATGGCGCATCCACTGGAACGGGAAACGATGCCAAACCGCTGACAGTTGTCTTTGAACTGACCGGCTTTGCCACTCCGCAAGGCGTGCTTACGATTTACATCGGGCAGCTTGCACTTGTGGATGCCGGTTCTACCGTGACGGAGCTCTTTGGCCCTTTGTCACAATATGCCCTTGATGCATCGATGAGTCCTGGGATTCTCGATCTCTCGGGTGCTACCGGACAACCAAGCCACCTCCTGTTTACGATGGGACGTAACTCAGATACCTACGCAACGCGCTGGGACCTCCGGATGGCTGGTGAAAAGGCAACGCTGGTCGGAACTGCTGGAAAGCGGACCTTTACATTTGTGGGGCGGATAAAGGGGTACGAGCCAACGGGTGATGTGAGCGAAGAGCTTCCATTGCCTATCTTGCTAATCGCAGGCGGCATCGGACTCGTGGCTCTCATTGCTCTTGGGTGGTTCTGGGACATTCAGGCAAAAAAGGCTGCTGTGGAAAAACTGCGGCGGCGTGCGCTGGAAGGCTACGCGGTTACCAGACAAGTCAGCGGGTTCGATGCAAGTGGGCGGCCAATCTACCTTGCTACAGATCCACGGATGATTCGTCAGACACGTCAGAACAAAATCGTCGGTGTCATTATTAGGGTCGCCTTTCTCGCCAGCATTTTGCTCTTGTTACGTGTGGATGCAGCTTGGATGCGGAATGAAATCCGCGAGGCCTTCCTGCGCCCGATGTCCCTTACGATGGACGTCCCGATTAGCTTTTGGCTGACAGCCGCAGTGGTTACCCCGTGGCAGCTCATCGCATCTACGGCTCTTCTGACCGCTCTCAGCCAAGGGTTCCTCCGTAGCACGAGCATCGACCAGAAGACGATTATCATCGCCCTCTCTGGCGTGTTGCTAGGTGCTGCCATTCTGTTTTTAGGCCTGATGGGGCATGCAACTACGGTTGGAATTTTGGGGCTGTCCATTGTCATCGCCAGCCTGCTGGTCTCACACCTTGGTCTCCCGCGGCGGGCCATTTGGCTATCTTTGAGCGCAGCTGTCCTC
>CAIWTR010000086.1 GCA_903915615.1 uncultured Armatimonadota bacterium | reverse complement strand
TGCGCCACTGCGGACAGCATATTGAATGCCTTCTCCAAAGAGTGGTTGCACCAAGCCTGCCGCATCACCGACGAGTAACACCCTGCCAGTGACATCGACAATTGGCTCCGTACCGGTCCAGTACGGGATTGGATGCGCCCATATCTTGATGTCGGTTCCCAGTAAATCCGTTGATAATCCAGCAGATGTGAGCTGCGTCTTCATCGCATTCAGAAGGGTAACCGCAACAGTATTCAGTCCTGCAGGCGTTGGCTTCTTAGGTGTAAGCATTCCTGCTCCAACTGACAAAATTCCTAGTTTAGGAAAAATCCACGCATAGCCGTTTTTGACCGTTCCGTAGTCAAGGTAGCAGGCCGCCTTTTCAAGCTGAGGATGCCAAGGATTCTCCGGAGTGGCATTCTCATAGGGGATTTCCGCTTCACGGGCAATTCCCCAGCGTTTGTTCAGGCGTAAACCGACACGCGAACCTACGACACCCTTGGCACCATCCGCGCCAACGACGTAGCGGCTGCGATGCACAGTGCCATCATCGGTCGTTACGGACACGCCATCTGCATTCGGTTCGACCTGTGTCACCTTGCCGCCTAGAATGACAGTAGCCCCTTCGGTCTCAGCTCGAGTCTGTAGATAGTGGTCAAACTTGGGCCGCATCACCATCCAAACCTCGGATGGCTTGTCATCTGCAGTCAGCATCGGAGCAAGGACAGGGTCTTTCCCCTTCCAGGAATGACGCAGGTGGGTAACCGTTGTTTCGAGAAAGCCATCGGGATTCAGGCCACTGACATGGTTTTGAAGTGACACAGGAATGCCGCCACCGCACGGCTTGTAGCGTGGAAAGGTGGCATTTCTGTCGATAAGGAGAGTCTTTAGACCGCTTTCAGCACACTTCCATGCACATGTCGCACCCGCCGGCCCGGAACCAACTACGATTACATCCCAAACTGACATTCAGGCTATCTCCACATCTAGGTCACGTCTCACAGGACAGGGAAATTCCGGCCATCCCACGCATGGTTCATCCTACCCAATACAAAGAGCGATTTACCGCTCCAAGCTGATTGCGAAGATCTTGAGGGATGCATCTTTGGGCAGGTCGATTCCAACAAGGTCCGATGATGGCCGAACAGGAATCACCAAGTGTTGCCAAGCAAGGAGAGCATCCTGGTCACCGGTAGGCATTCGCTTACGTGGAAAACGCATTGAAATGGCTTCATCCACCCGAACAGGTGATGTCCAATCCCGGACTGTACGCGTAACGACTTCTGTTTTGCCATCTTTATAACGTAGCGTCAGCTGGACGGGTTTAGGTTCTTTCCCGATCACGACAGCAGCGATATGCAGAGCAACGTACTTATTGACAGGAACATCGATTCGCTGACCTTTCCCGGACACAGCATTTTTTGCCCCGGGAGCTGTCGAGCCAAACTTGAAGGATGTGGATCTTACAATCTCGCTCGAAATGTCACTGGCATAGCCACTTGGGAAAAATTGCTGCCCAGCATTGATTCCGTAGCGATCAGCAGGGAACCATTCACCAGGGAATGTTCCCCCCAGGCCATCGACATCGCCATCCCGTGGAGCGTTTTCGTACGCAACGGCATCCGTGTCAAATTTATCCTGCAAGTCAATCATCACTGCTCGTCCGCCAGTAACTGTGACGCCAATGAAAACTGCATCTTCACTACGGGTAACAGGATGTGTTGTCAGGAAAAAATCCGGTGGACGCATTGGGAGGACTGCAAGAATGTAGCGACCTGGACGATCAGGTACGCGAAAGGTGACTTGGAGATCTGTGCTCTCACCAACGGGTACTTCGGTCTTGATGTATTCAGTTGGCAATGCTAGGTTTACTGACATAGGGAAGCCATCGGCCTGGAACCATCTTCCAGTCAGGCCAACTGATCCCTTAGCCCATTTTTCAATGCCTGTGTTCGCGATGTTGACGGCGACATTGCCTTCAGAACCGGCGGAAAAGGTTGTCTGTCCAAGTGGTGCGACCAGGCGAACCCTTGCTTCTTCATTTCCTGGATACACAGCGGCAGACTGCTCAAAGGGCTCTGTGATGACATTTCCTTCGGAGTCTTTTATGAGGAACTGGACCCAAACATGGCTTGGCAGTGTTGCACCCTCTGCTGTCCCTGTCTGTTCTGGATAGGCGCCAGCAAGCGGTTGACGATCTGCATCACGGAAATCAATCGTCGCTTGCAGTTGTTCCCATGCACCTGGTCGGAGCGCTTTGCCCTGCTGTGTCTCGCCTGTTGAGAGAACCATGGTTTTGTCTGCCGTTAGGACACGCCAGTACAGCTTATAGGTACTGGCAGGTATCGCTCTCGAACCTGCAAATCGTACCTCTGCTGTTACAGGAACACGCGCACCGGTTCTCTGCAACGTGGACAACGACGTTGCGCGGATTTCTGCATACGATGTCTTTGACCGAACCGTCACGACTTGGCTGATGGTCCTTGTCGTGTTTGCAGTTTCCGTTACAAACTCAAGCACGTAGTCGCCATCGGGCAGGGGAGTCGAGCCATCAATCGAGCAGAGGACTCCAACCTTCGCGGTAACCGTCGTTCCACCTGCAAGCAACGAAGTCAGGCGGCTACTCGTGGGTGTGGATGCTACTATTTTGTCGTTTTGAAGCCAGCGATACCCGACTTTAACGGCACTTGGTTCAAGCGGTGCAGTGCCTTTGTTTTGAATAACAACATTTGCGACAAAGAGTTCTGGTGATGCAACCACGGCTGGGATGCCGGATGTTTGAACCCGTACATCGACAAGTGTGCCGGCTGTGCCATTCGTCTTGTAGAGGCGGGTCAGGCCAACATAGCCTTCACCGTACTGTCGGCTCGGAGCGATTTCATTACCGGCCGCAAAGTCATTCCAGGAGTTGATCAAAACCCAGTCGGCACTGCGGGATGCATCCCAGCTTTGCTTATACGTCTCGCCGAGCTTGCGCGGAGCAAATGGTCTTTGTCCACCCGGGCTCACGATGGCGATGTTTGGCGCTGAAGGACGAAGGTTTCGCCCAACGGAGCCAAAGAGACCAGATGAGTTAGAGGTCAGTTTTTCTCCACCAATGAAGACCAGCGTCGGGCTACCAGCTGTTGCACCAAACCGTTCCGCGAAGCGTTGCCGGAGTGTGTTCGCCCACGATGCATCTGATGGGAGAATCACAGATTCGCCATCGATAACCACTGGGATCGCCATCGCGCTACCTGTTGGCGTGGTAGCACCAACGGCAGTCACATGTCGCATTTGCGGTGGAGTCGCGATCACCCAGCGCTGGATAACGTCCCAGAGACGATCCAATCCTGCTTGGGTTGTCGCATCTAGAGGAGCATCATCTGCGGGAATGACAATATACGGAGCCAATGCAGGCGTCGCCTCGCCGCGCTGTGCCAGCTCTTGCTTTGCAGCAGACACAACCATCTGAGCTTTCATGTCAAGAACGCCGGCGACTCCAGTGCCACCCGTCACGCAATAGGCGACATCGATGCCAGCACGCTGCATCCCGAGGAGCTCGCGACGATGATGATCCACACGGTCACTTGAATACCATGGACCCATCCCTAGGAAGGGCTGATCGATGAACCCAATACTGCCATCCCGTGCAATTACGCCGCGGGTAGGTGAGGATGGCTTTAGGAGGTCTGCATTTGTGGATGCAAAGTAAAGCGCACCAATAGATTTGATTCCTGCGGGGTTGCGTGCTTCATCCAGTGTTGGGGCAACGCCTTTTAGCGCTGCGATAATTGTGGATGTCTGCTTGGTCTGCCATGCTGGCAATGCGATCTGAGTCTCAGCTTCCGGCCATTCTGTTTTGTCGATCCGGCCATCGATTAGCGGTATTGTCGTTTTGGGCACGATGGCAAACGGAGCGACTAGCTTTGGCCAAGCCGCAGGAGTTGCAGCATCGACTCCATCCGGAAATGTTACAACGGCTGCAGCATCTTTTTTACGAATCTGAAGATAGCCACGGAGCGGGGTATTCGGTGCGCAACCGAGCGCATCCCATGGAATCGCCGCTTCGACGTGCCAGCTGCTGTCCTTATCGGTTGCATCGCCGACGGTTCCATCAATCCCGATGCCATATTTCATTTTGAAGTAGGCTGCCGGGATGCCATCCTTGGTGTACCCAAATCCACCAGCGGGTGAATAGGTGATCGTAACGGGTTTACCGCCATCGGGTAGCAGCGAGAGAATGACGCAGTCATCTTTTAGAATTGCCGGGATGCTCTGTGGGCTAAGTCCCTTTGTCAATCCTTGAATATCTGTCGTTTCCACCTTGACGGTAAGGAAAAGATATTCATTATCTTTTGCAAGACGGAACGATGCCTTCGGAGTGTCTTGGGGAACTGCGAACGCCGGGCTCAACACGGAAACACAAGCAGCCAGTCCCAATATCGTTGCGAACCTGAGCGAAGCCATCAAATTTCCCGTCTCCCATCAAATGCCTGAATCAGCGTTGCTGAATCTGTGTAGTCAATATCCCCACCAACAGGGATGCCATGTGCAATCCGAGACACCTTGCCGACGAAAGGTTTCAACAACTTTGCAAGGTAGAGTGCCGTCGCATCCCCTTCGATGCTTGGATTCGTGGCGATGACAAGCTCATCGTAGGATGCCTCTGCAACGCGATTGAGCAGCTCCCGGATACGTAACTGCTCAGGACCCACGCCATCCATCGGTGCGAGAAGGCCACCCAGAACGTGATACCTTCCTCGGAATTCACCAGTTTTTTCAAGCGCAATGAGGTCACGCGATTCAGCGATGACACACAGGATTGCCTGATTGCGCCGCTGGTCCGAACAAATGTCACACAGCTCTTGATCCGTGACGTGAAAGCACACAGAACATTGCCTCATATTTGCTTTGACATCATCAATAGCCGAAACCAGACGTTGTACCGCTTCGGTATCTAGTTTCAGGATATGAAAAGCCAGGCGCTGGGCCGACTTGGGACCAACACCTGGCAGACGTTCAAATTCCGCCACCAGCCTGGCAAACGGACGCGCATAGGAGGACAAGCTTTTGTGTGCCTAGCCAAGTCCTGGAAGGTTAAGACCTGGGATGTTTGGCATGAGCTTACGTTGCTCATCGTTGCGCAAGTCTTCCGCAGTGTTGATGGCGCCATTGACCGCGGTCAAAATCAGCTCTTGCAATGTCTCGACATCATCCGGATCAACTGCATCCTTGCTGATAGTTAGCGACATCAGGTGACCATTCCCATCGACAACAGCCTTGATTACACCGCCAGCGGTTCCTTCAATACGTGCCGCTTCAAGACGCTCTTGCATCTTTTCCGCATCTTCGTACATCTTCTTCTGAACCTGCTCGATCATCTTGGCCATGCCCGCACCACCAAGTGGGTTTCCACCGCCGCCGCCCAAACCTTTAAATGGATTTGCCATTGTCATAAACTCACTTTCAAATTGCTTTGTATGCGATCAGTGTATTGGATGCTCCAACATCTTGCCCCCGAAGACCTCAAGGACCTCTCGCAACAGGGGGTCATCCGGTGCACCAGCATTTGCTACTGCTTCATCATCATTAGCGCTGCGTGCACTGCCGGATGCATCGTTTGTGGTGTCGCCTCCCGATTTGTTCCCATCGCCTGTGTCCGGTGGCACGACCGCGGGGACTTCAAGGGTAAAACGTACACCTCGGATAGGTTCGGTTAATCCAAGCGACCTGCCAAGCACTTTGCGGACAAAGTCCGATTGCTTTTGATCACTCATCATGTCTTTGTGTGCTGAGCTATGAAACGCAATTTCAACGACGCCATCCGATGCGCCGATTGGCCGCGCGGATGCCAACATCACACCGGCACGCTTGCTGATTGCCTCAGCTGCAGAGAGAAACGATGGCCAAACGCCAAGGACATCGTTAAGTGACCAGCTGGATGTCGCCTCTGCTTCCAGACCTACAGCCACTTTGCTAGGAGGCATTGGTGACTCTTCGTGGTGAACTGGACTGGATGGTTCCACTCGTGGCGCTGGCTGTTGTATATCGGGTGTCGAGGGGACCGGTGCTGTCCGGCCTGCTGCCCGCGCAGCACGAATCGCTGCAAGCGCGGCCGGCACGACGGGGGCATTCCCAGGTTCTTGCGCAGCCTGCTGAGCGATAGGGGTTGCTTCGGTCGCACTCGCAGCCGGCGGTGTCGTCACCACGCGATTTTGGTCTGTAGGGATCGCTGCGCGGAACGATGGCACAGCATGGTCCTGCGTTGGCTGTGGCCGTGCGCTCGGTGTTTCCATTTGCCGTGGTTGCGATGCAGCCACAGCGGGGACCTGTGGGGCAAGCTGTTCGACTGGGCTACAGGCCCGCGCAAATGCCAGCTCAATCACGAGGCGATGTTGCTGGTTCCAGCGTAAATCTGCCTGTGCTTTGTGGATTGTGTCCAATGCGTTTAGCAGAACCTGCTTTCCAATACCTTTGGTGAATTGTGCAAGCTTGTTGCGCTCATCTTCCGTGCGGTCTGAAAACACCGCCGCACCGGAAAGTTGATATACCAAGAGGTCTCTCAGGTGACTTGCGACAGACCTCAAAATTGAGCGGGCATCTTTGCCTTCATCGAGAATTTCATCCGCCAGCTGGATTGCACCTGACATGTCGCCGGTAGCCATCGCCTGCGTTAGTGCATACAAGTGGTCGGCTTCCAGTAGTCCGAGGACCGATTCGACATCGGATGCTTCAATCACGCCATCGGTGAACCCAAGCACCTGCTCAAGGAGCGAGAGCGAGTCACGGTAGCTACCTTCGGCGGCGCGTGCAACGGCAAGGATGGCGCCATCGGACATCTGGCGCGCTTCACTCCCGAGGACGTAGCGGAGCCGACCGCTGATATCGGCAATGGTTCCGCGGCGGAAGTCAAACTGTTGGCACCGGGAGCGAATCGTTATGGGAATGGACTGCGGTTCGGTTGTGGCAAGAATGAAGACGACATTTGCCGGCGGCTCTTCAAGTGTCTTCAGGAAGGCATCTTTGGCATCGCTTGAGAGCTGATGGGCTTCATCGATGATGTAGACCTTGTAGCGATGCTGCATCGGGCCATAGCCGACAGCTTTACGAACTTCTTCAATGTCTGCGACGCCACGGTGGCTTGCTGCATCTAGTTCGACAACATCGATACAGTTACCCGCCGTAATCCTGCGGCAGGCTTCGCACTGATCACAGGGCTCGGTGACATAGGTGTCAGCGGATTCGCAATTCAGCGCTTTGGCAAGGAGGCGTGCAACGGTTGTTTTTGCCGTACCTCGCGTACCTGTGAAGAGATAACCGTGAGCCACACGACCGGTTTGAAGGGCATTTTGCAACGTTCGGACAACATGCTGCTGACCTACGACATCGGAAAATGTCTGGGGGCGGTACTTGCGGTAAAGGGACTGGTAAGCCATCCGGTTATTGTGTGGGAAGTTTCCGACACACGGGCCGTGCTCCTAAAGGCTGCTGCTTCCGCCCTGACCTGGTTCGGAGCCGACCCGCTGCCGTGGTGTCATTGTACCGCTTACAGAGCGATTGTCACTTACATCGTGGCGATGTGTCAGGATAGACTGGAGGTGAATATGGCGACCCGACCGACTGGTATTAAGCGGACAATGACCGAGGTTGCAGATGAGACGACTCTGGTCCTTGAGGGGGTCGGGCGCGTCTCGCGCCAAGTCGTTATAAGTGGTCCGCTGTCTGTTATCCGCTATATTGGCGATGTCTTTCTTGTGCTCACAGAAGCGGTGTCAGGGATTCGTGAGACAGACCTCGTCACGCACATTAGGCAATGGTTTTTACTCGGAGTTCAGACGTTTCCGATTGCTGGTACGACCGTTGGACTGTCCAGTGCTGTTTTTGCGTACTACACCGTGATGTCCCTCAAAAACTATGGTGCATCCGGGCTTGTCGGTGGCATTGTCGCGATCACGGTTGTTCGCGAAACCGGGCCACTGATCGCAGGCATCATGTTGACTGCTAGAGCTGGGAGTTCGATCGCAGCCGAGCTTGGTGCGATGCGTGCGAGTGAGCAAATCGATGCTCTTCGCGTGATGGGCCTTTCTCCCGTCCGCTACCTTGCGAGTTCCCGGATTCTTGCCTGCACATTGATGCTGCCGGTGCTAACGGTGCTGTCTGACCTCATGGGCGTCGCCGCCGGTGGCTTGGTGGCATCGTCGAATGGCGTTTCCACCCAGCAATACATCACGAGTATCCGCAACGCCCTGCACCACTCGGGCTCCGACATTTTTGAGGGCCTGTACAAGGCGATGGTTTTCGGGTGTATCGTTGGCGTCATCGGTTGCAATGAAGGCCTAAACTCCACCGGCGGTGCGGCGGGTGTCGGGTCAAGTACGATTCGTGCCGTAGTTTTGTCTCTCGCGTTGATATTTCTTGCTGACCTCCTGATTACCTTTACGACAAATGGCGGTCTAGCGCTTTGAGCACATCAAAAGGGGTCAGTATCCGCCTGCAGGGCATTGGTGTCGACCACGGTCCCCTGAGTGTCCTCAAGGATATCAACCTCACGATCAACCCCGGTGAGCTGGTCTGCGTTGTTGGCCTGTCCGGGTGCGGGAAGTCAACCCTCCTTAAATGTATGTCCGCTTTGGTGGAGCCTACATCAGGGGATGTCTACATCGACGAAATCAATATTACAGCGCTCAAAGAGTCTCAAAGGCATGCAATCCGTGCGCGAATGGGCTTTGTCTTTCAATACGCCGCGCTGTTTGACAGTATGTCTGTGTTTGAAAATGTAGTCTTTGGTATTCGAAAAGGGCCGCTCCGTAGCCGTTACACTGGTCTAAGCCGCGTAGCTATTGCACGTCGGGTAACGGAGCTGCTCTTCGATGTCGG
>CAIWTR010000085.1 GCA_903915615.1 uncultured Armatimonadota bacterium | reverse complement strand
CGTGATGTTATAGACATCCGATGCCCTTACAATCGGCTCCAGGTGCGTGGTCGCAAGGAATGGCAGCCATAGACGCACTCCGCGGCCGCGCAGCGGCGCGACCGAAAATGCCTCATTTTGCAGCCCTGGCATGGCGTATCCGAGGCTGCCATCGTGGTCGAGCAGCTGCTTACTTGCGTACGCGTGGAAGATTGCTTGGCGCTGCCAGTAAACATCCCCCGTCAGCACGAACAAGCGCAGCAAGTCAAACCAGATGATGCTGGAAAATGTATCGGCGCCGCTGTGCCCGGTGGCAATGATGCCGCTTCCACGCGTGCCGCGGCCCTTGGGAAATGCCTGGTCATGGCAGCCATCCGGGATTGCAACATCGTGGTAATACGTCCACGAACACACAAACCCCGCGGCCGTCACCGCATGGCGGATATACGCCTTGTCTCCCGTAAGGTCATAGAGTGCGAGCATCGCGGAGAGCGCTTTGACGCCCGCCTCTTTGTCGATGACATCCGGGTTGTCCGGTGTCCCACCGACAAAGTTGTACGTGGCAACCTGATTTGCAATTACGTGTTGTCCAGCCAGGAGTGCCGCATCGTGGTAACGCGGCTGTTTGGTGATCACATAAAGGTCGACGAGCAGCGGGATGATATGTGCCGTATTCGTTGTGGATGCATTGAAGACGCTGCCATCATGGTTCCAGGCGCGGGGGAAGCCACCATCGGATGCCTGATACCCCAGCAGCTTATCCACGACTTTGATGACAAATGGGCGCCACCCCGAATGCGTGATGCCGTTCTTACGCGCAGCGCTGTCTGCTTGGATGATGCCGCTCAGGCCATCGACGATGACGCGAAGGTAGCTCTCGTAACTCCTCCAACGGACCGTGCCGGGCCCCGTGATGTCAAACCAAGTCCGCGGGATGCCTTGCGGCAAGAGGCAGTTACCGATGAAAAATTCCACGAGCTGAACTGCGTGGATATTGGTATCCGTGGACACCTTGTTTTTCCGCCCGATGAGGAGCGCCGCAGCCTGCATCGCCTGCCCGATAAAGCCAAACTGACAGCTGGTGTCGATTGCAGAGCCATCCGGGATACGGACGCTGAACGGCAGCGTCGGAACGCCATTTACGGGGGCAAGGTAGCGGGCAAGGACATCAAGTTGTTGCTGCTCGATTTGCGCAAGACTGGGACTCGCGGGACACGTGAGGCGGTTTTCGACGGCGGTGCGCAGAACTTTGGATGCGACATCGGAGAACTGTGTGGCACTTCCCGTGACGATACGTAGCTTATGCGTTGATCGTGTGCCAGCAATCAATGGCTGTGCGCGGTAGACATAGCGGTTGTTCTCGATGCTTGGACCGTGCACATAGGTCCGGGAGCCCTCCGTTCCAGGCATCGCGAAAACAAGTCTCCCAGCGGGCTTTGTTTCGATTCCAACACACGACGTTTGGAAGCGGGCATCGATTTGCAGCTCGGGATGGTCTTCATCCGGGGTGGTTCCACAGCCATCCGGGTCGTGGATCAGCGCTGCGTAGACCTTGGATGCCGGGTTGTAAATGGCGACGGCCGGGTACGGGAGGCGATCGGCGCGGATGAGTGTGACGGTGTCAGTCGGGTCGGATGCAAGGGCAGTTTTCGG
>CAIWTR010000084.1 GCA_903915615.1 uncultured Armatimonadota bacterium | reverse complement strand
GTGGTGGCGTGGTTGTCACGAATATCGCTTGCGCTGCAGATACCAAATTCTCTGCGTAGGGGAGGGCCGCTGTGCCCTCCCGTGGGTGACGTTTTGTTAATGCGATGTCGATCGATGCCATTCTAATTACGCTTGCGCGGTAGATGCATCGCACTCGTGCCGAGGTCGCCGGATGTAACGCAAAATTCTGATGCCCACTTGGTTCGGCTGGGCTTGGCTGTACCGTTCTCTGGCTAAGTGGGTCGACCATCCCCGATGGCAGGTGTAATGATTTCGAGACGCGGGGAGCAATATTGCCATCGTGGACGGTGCCCGCCCTTTTAGCCGCCGAATGTGTGCTGGCTTGCAGTATCTAAAAGCTGACCAGTCCGGCTAGCGGCCCTACCGCTCAACATTCCACCGCGCGTCGCGCTGAAAGGTTTGTTGATCACTGTTGATTGTAGTTTTCCGATGGCAAAACGGACTTGATACAACGACTCGTAGGGGCAGGCCTCTGTGCCTGCCCGTGCTTTGCAGAATTAGGTTGAAGTTTGAACCCAGGCACAAAAAAACGACGCATCGTTTTGATCGTCGTTTCGCGGAATCAGTCGCTGTCTCAACAGCTGATGTTATTAGATTACCAAATTAGGCTGGATTTGGCATCCGCGATGGTGTTGATGGATGTCGGTGAATAGGCAAAACGGTAGTCTGTTCGGTGGATTTAGTGATGTTATTCGTGGTTATCATCCGTCAATGCGTTTAGGCATGGGTAATACATGTCGTGTAAATGTATTGCATTAGCCATCATTGCGTAACCTCGTTCAACTTTGCGACCATCGCGGCCCGATACTAAAGGGCTGTCTTAACTTGCGAAACTTCGATTAATCTATCACTCCGATGTGACAGCAGAATCCAAGTGCACTCCAGTAGCCAAAATGCCTTGAATCCAGACATCCGGTAACTCGGCAGCGGTATGCAAATCAACGCGCGGTCCGATGTTGCTCTCATCCAGCTGCTCGCGCAGCTCGGAAACATTTAGTGGTGTGATGGACGAATCAAGGAGCAACAAATCGATATCGGATGTGTCCCGTGCAGTTCCATTACAACGTGACCCGTAGATGATCACACTGGATAACGGGACAAAGTTTTGAACAATCGATTTCAACAACTCTAAATCTTCATGACGCAAACAGAGCGCAACATCCAATGTCGCCGCGCGTATCATCTTGAGTTCTCCAGACGATCAACCATTGGTACAAGGGCATCCAGAAATGTTGGGAGCAGCTCAATACAAGCATCCGCTTTCGCGGATGAATAATCGTGACTCGTCGCCACACGTGCATCTGCAACTTTTAGCCAGAAGGTGATGTCGGCACTGAGAATGCCATTTTCGTGTGCGAGGCGAAAAATAGGCTTAGGCGAGTTTGGGATATCCGGAAGCCCCAGCGTGAACATCAGGTAGCGCTTGATTGCCTTCCAGAGGACATCGTAGGCGACCTCAAAGCGCTGGATGACCGATTCACGGATGGCATCACGGTCTAGAGGTGAGAGTTCGGGTCTGCTGTCACACGTGGCATAGTTTTCCCACTGGGCATTCAGATGCTGAATAGCCAGTTTCAGCTTGGAATAGTCGATTGCACTTCCATCCATAGTGTGAGTTTACGATAGTCTTTGCATTGGTGGGTGCATGCGCCGCGAGACTTGGCGATGGCAGCTAGTCGCGGTGTCTCCGTGCGTCATGTAGATGCCGCCTGGCACAAAAAAACGACGCATCGTTTTGATCGTCGTTTCGCGGAATCAGTCGGTGTTTCAACAGCTGATGTTATTAGAATACCAAATTAGGCTGGATTTGGCATCCGGGATGGTATTGCTTGATGTCTGTAAATGCTGGATTTAGTGGGCATTCGCACGAATAGTAGTGAGTAAGATGCAATCATGGCTTCACAGTTGGTTCTAAGGAATACAAAGTTCGTTTTGTAAATGTGTCATATTAACCGTGAAGCGCAAAGTTCGTTTGTGCGGGCGGACACGGCGGTCCGCCCCGACACAGAACTTTGAAGCGAACCTTAATCTAAAATAGGTCGCTACCTCACTGGCGCCGCATCAAACACAACAACCTCAAATGGAGCCAGCTCAATTACATCCGGGGTGCCCGCATCGCAGATCAGATTCTGGATACGCTGATCGCTGTAAGGCGACTTCAACATATAGCGCTTCGCCGCACCCGCAGGCAACTCAAATGCTGAACCAACATCCAACATAAACCGCTGCGGGACATCCGATGGATTCCTCAACATCAATGTCCCCTTACGCGCACTCCACGCCGCATACCCGTACACATCCCCCTTGAGCGGATCGCCGCCAATCCAGTGCGCATCAATAAGAACATCCGCATTCTTATGCGCCCACTTCGCTGCATCGGCTACCGCATTCCACGCCGCCCCTGGCAGCAACTCAGGAGTCAGATACAGCTCTTGCAGCATCGCACCGGATGCAAAGTAACTCCGCGCTTCGTTACGCAGCTCCGGCGGATTGACATCCCCAATCGACCCGCCCTGGAACTCACGCCCGTGGACAATCCCGTGATGCATCACGCTGTTCAATGGATAAAGCGGACTCGCCCGCACAAACATCCTGTGACACTCGCCATCCCTAAATGTCAGCCAGCGCTCACGGTTATAAACCGACTTCCCGCCATCCGAGCCCTTGCCCAGCCAGCCCACATCCGCGCTGCCATTGCGCCACGTTGAATCCACATGCAATAACCAAAATGGACTCGGCCATGTCCCGACGGTTACATTTATAAAGACGCTTGAGTCGACCTTGCGCAGCGAGCGCGCGATATCGAGCAGCGCCATAAAGTGAGGGCTCACGCCATCCCCGGCGCGGTCCCACTTAAATGCATTCACGCCCGCGGTACGCATAAGCTCCGTGCAGCGCTGCAGAAACCATTGCTTATAGCCGGTGTGCGCGAGGTCGAGAGAGCCATCTGGGGGGATAATCCCCATCTTGCGCGCGAAGTTTGTTCGCTCACGGTCGCCCCCGTACCCGCCCAGCGGTGAAATCCAGACAGCAAGCTTTGCTCCCGCAGCTCGCATCCGCTTCGCGAGCCTCGTAAAGCCACCCGGGAATTTGCGCAGATCTTCCGCCCAGAGACCGCGGCCCGTGTCATCCCAGCCATCATCCACCAAGTAAGACTCCACCTTGACGCCGCGCTTCTTCACAAGCTCTCGATTGTAAATGTCAATCACATTCATCAAGCGCTTCTCATCCACCCCAAAGCCGAGGTCATACCAGCAGTTGTAGTGCAAAAATGGCTTGCTCGGACGCGCACGCTCATTCTCAACATAGTGCAAAAATGCGCGGCGAAGCTGACCCGCCGGCGCAACGCCCATCACACTCCCAAAGCTAACCTTGTCGCCCTTACCCAGCGGGAGGCTGGATGCAAACCCAATACGCGCACGCTCCGGCTGGAGCGCATTGCGACACCCCGGAAGCTCCACGCCAACGTAGATACCCCCGCCAACCACCGGGCAGCCCGGCGCCGTTCCCGCCGTCTGCGGCGCTGGGATACGCACATCCATGAACTCAAAACCCGTGAGCGTGGCGGCTTGCTGGCCACCCGCGACATCGATGCGCTGGCGGATATACCCGCTGCCCGCACGCAGCGTTGCCGTCCAGTAAAGCGAGATGCCGCCAGGCCCGGAGAGCTTCGCGGTGAGCATCGATGCCCCCGCTGCGTTGACCACCACCGGATTTCCGACCAGCTTACAAGCGCTCGCCGGGATATTGAAGTCAGGATAGGGCTCGAGGTTGGCGCCCACAATACGCTCGCCCGCGGCGGTTGTGACATTGAAACTGGATGGCTTGTCCCGCACACCGACCAGCACAAAGCGCTTGGCCTCCTCCCAGATCACGGCGATGGCCGGCGCCCAGGACATCCCCGTGTCGCTCCCCTTCGCAATCCGCGCGGACACAACGGATGTCCCTTTTGGAAACGCAATCGTCTGCACATTCGCT
>CAIWTR010000083.1 GCA_903915615.1 uncultured Armatimonadota bacterium | reverse complement strand
CTTCGCGCGAATCCCCGCAGCCTGGTCGCCCGTCTCGATAAATGTCAATAAGCTGGTCGTCGCCTGCGCGAGGAGGTTGCCCGCGAGAACGCGTCGCCGATGTTGAATCAGAACGGCATCCCCGCCGGATTTTGGGGATGGCGCAAGCGTCAGCATCGCGAGCAGCTGCGTAGCGCGCTGCGAAAGCGTCGTCGTCGCCTTGTAAAACGTTTCGCGGTTCAGCGTCCCGGCTTCCCAAGCCCGCCGGTTGTTTTGCAGCCTGTCAACAGTCACATTCGCGAGTATCGTAAACACCGTCGTCCCAAATGCGTGGCGCGGGCTATCCTGCTCAATCGCCATCAATTCGCGTAAAGCCTCATCCATGTCCGAACGTGATGCGACCAGCTGGCCGAACCCGACCGCAGCGAGGACATTCGCAGGGTCTTTCTTCCGGATGATTCTGTACTGGATTTCTGCTCCGGCGAGGTCCTTCATCCGAAGCAAATGCTCTGCAAACTGGAGGCGGGTGACGGTGTCATCCGGTTTGTCGCGCAGCAGTTGGAGGTAAGCATTTTTGGCACCCTCTGGATCCGCCGATGCGACCAGACTCCGGGCCAGAATCGCGCTGAATGCGCTATCCTCATCGGCGGTCATGTCCTTCACGATACGACGTGCGCGGCGGACTTCTCCGGATGCCTGCTCCAAGCGCCCCGTGGATGCGTAGGCTTCTGCAAGTGCGAGGCGTGGAGCGGATGCGAGAGGCGCATGGTCAACGGCAAAACGCAGGAGGTTGATGCCTTCGATGATCTGGCCTTCGGCTACAAATGTCTTGCCCTTGGTTGTGAGAGCGGCTGCTTCCGCGAGTGCATCCACTGGCTGTTCGACCGGCGCAGCCCGTTCGGTCTGCGGCGCTGCCTGCGGCGGCAAAAGCGTCCGGTCAACGGCTGCCATCCGGGCATCCTTGAGGTTCTCATTCAGAAACTTGAGCACAAGGCTGCGCGCTGCGCTCGCCCAAGCGCTTGGGAATGTACCTTTCGCGTTCACCAAATCGGCGACAGTTGTGGTGTCATCCGTTCCAAGATTCACGGACTGCTCCCAGCGCTTCTGAATCTTGCCCTTCGCGATCGTCAGGACGCTGAGAACCAGACTTGGAGCATTGGATGCATCCGTGTTGACCGGCTGCGCTAAAATTGTCTTCTTCGGGTCAGCCTTACCCTTTTGAGCCGCCTTGACGGCATTTTGCGTATTCGCATTGAAGGTTTGGACCTGATCCCCGATGCTCTTGAGCCCGGAGAGTGTGCCGTTCGTCGCATTCACGCTGACGATGTGTGTCGCGCCATACATCGTGGCGATTTTAAGCTTCTGTTCTTCGGTCAGCTCATCCTTAATGCCAGCAAGCTTACTCTCAATCACAGCGCGCTGGATTGCGGGCTGTTCCATGTCGAAGAGAACTGCATCGACAGCTGCTTCATCATTTAGGATCGCACGGACCGCTTTTGCCGCCATGTGGATGCGGTCTAGATCACTGATTTTCTTTGTGTCCACATTGCCGGAAACGGGCACGATGGCGTTTTGGCCACTTGGAATCACCAGGAGGACCGGCCGGGATGGGGGTGCCGCGAACGCACCCATTGGCAATATGGCAACACCCAGCATCAGCAATAACATGCTGCGTCGTGAAAATTTATCCATCTCCAAGTGCCTCCAGTGCTGCCCTGCATGCTGCGATACTCTGCTCTGCCGACCTGCGCTGCGGACCTTCTGTTTGCTGGAGGTAGGCTGCGATCGCCTTGCGATAGTTCACCCGGGCCGCCGAGCGGTCTCCAATCCGGTCGTAGCAAAGGCCCATGCCCTGATAACACGCCCCGCCATCCGCTCCATCTGAGAGCGCCATACGGTACTGCTCAATCGCCGCGCTGTACTGCCCGGCGCGTTGAAGGCTGACAGCTTTTCCCAGCGTGCTGGACTCAGCGTTACCTGCCGATGTTGACCCGGAGGTGCCGGATTTCCCTCCACGCTTAGGTGGATTGAGCTCTATACGGATGTAGCCCTGGTCATTCCCTTGACCCTTGTCGGCAGGAGGGGAAACGACTCCGCCGCTGGACCCTGATGGAGGTCCGGCTTGGATGGGGGTATTGCCGCCCTGAGCTGGTGGTGCGGCTTGAATCGGGTTGCCGCGGTTGGTGTCACCACCGCCCTGTTGTTGGTTACCCGTGCGTGGGTTGGCCTGCGGGATGGGGGTGAAGACGCCACTGCCTGATGACGAAGCGGAGCCAACGGTGGATGGATCCGGCAGAATGCGGCCTGGGTTCACACCTTGTGTATCGGGCACGGGAACGGGCTGGCTATCCGTCGCGGACGGGCGTGGTGCAACGGGAGCAAAAGGGTCGTTTCTATTACCGGTCGGCGGTGGCATTAGCGGACGCTGAACCGCAGGTGGTGCATAAATGGATGTCTGCTGTTGCTGTCCTTGTGGTGGCGCTTGCTGCTGCGCTCCACCTTGCATCGCATTTGCCGTACTCCAAACCGGCTTTGCTGGTGTCCCATCCGCAGCAACAACCTTTTCTGGTGCGTTGTCACGGCTTGCATTCATAATCGCCGCTCCGATACCCGAAATCAGGGCGACGGTCGCAAGGCCTGCGGCGGCAGGAATCCAGACCTTTCGGTCAATGGATTTGATTCTGTCGATGAGGGGGACTTGTTCCGGTTCGGCATTCGCTGCGGCATTTGCCTTGGCTTTGAGGATGGCGCGCTTGCCAATCATCTCTTTCCCAAGGGGTGCCTGAGCATCTAGTTTGTCCAGAACGGCTACCGCATCGGCGAAACGCCCCATACGCTCGTACAGCGTTGCACGCATCGACAAAACAGCGATTGAGTGGGGATGAATCGCTGCCGCTTCCTCAGCCGCCGCGGCCGCTGCGGCAAAATCGCCACGGTCCAGCTGCGCTTGTGCATCGCGGAGGAATGTCGCAACCTTTCGCATCCGGTCTGGGTCTGCAATCGTATCTGAGTCTGGAAGATCCAACTTCGGATTGTCTTCAACGACGACTGGGGCAGGCTGGGGTGCTTTGACGGCGGTTGGAAGGTCGGTTGGCGGCGTGTCGGGGATGGCCACTGTTGCAGGCGCAAGATTTTTCCCGCACTGACGGCAGAACTTGCTGCCAGGCAGATTATGTGCACTGCAAACAGGACAAATCATTCCGTCTATGACTCCAGTTCCAAAAGTCCCGGCTGTGTATCCGAGCTGCGGCTCTTCGGTATCCGGCGGCCCAAATGCTCATAAGCACGCCGGGTTGCCGTCCGCCCACGGGGTGTGCGCTGCAGAAAACCCGCCATCATCAGGAAGGGCTCCAGCACATCCTCAATCGTATCGCGTTCAAGCCGCAGCGTAGCCGCCATCGTTTCCGCGCCTGTCGGGCCACCATCGAAGCGATCGATTAATGTCGTCAAGTACAGCCGATCCAGACTGTCGAGTCCGACCCGGTCGACTTCCATCATCTTCAGTGCAGCATCCGCAACTTCGTGCGAGATAACGCCATCCGCCTTTACCTGAGCATAATCCCGTGCGCGCTTGAGCAGGCGGTTCGCAATACGCGGCGTCCCACGGCTCCGGCTGGCTATCTCGCCGGCGCCACGCTCATCTATCCCCACACCGAGAATATCCGCCGATCGGATCAGAATCTGCGTCAGGTCAGCCTCTTCGTAAAACTCAAACCCTTGCACAATGCCGAAGCGGTCGCGCAGCGGATTCGTGAGCAAGCCCGGACGCGTCGTCGCGCCAATCAATGTGAACTTAGCCAGCGGAATCTTGACCGTTCGCGCGCTTGGACCCTGACCAATCGTCATGTCCATCTCGAAATCTTCCATCGCCGGGTAGAGAAACTCTTCCGCCAGACGGTTCAGACGGTGGATTTCATCAATGAAAAGTACAGCGCCATCTTCGAGGTTGGACAAAATGGCGACGAGGTCGCCGGGGCGCTCGATTGCGGGCCCGGATGTCGCACG
>CAIWTR010000082.1 GCA_903915615.1 uncultured Armatimonadota bacterium | reverse complement strand
CCTGCCTCCATCCGGCGAGTTGATAACTGAACATCACTGTCATTTGTACCGTGTCCTGACACAGCTAAATCTCCTCGCGAGTCGCTACGGCAAGGTTTAACGTAACCCTGTAGGATGCACTATAGGTGTTCGTATGGGCAATGAGGCAGCGTATGAAATCAACGGTTACGTGTGCGGCTGGCAAGCATGTTGTTGGCGTAGGACTAGCAGCAGGAAACTTTGCACTAGCCTTAATGGCGCATTCGGCAAGTACATCAGTACAAGCGCCGCCATCCAAGCTGCAAGCGATTCTCACCAAATGTGCCACCTGCCATAACCCGGACCAGCGGGCGGGTGGGTTGGATTTGACATCGCAGAAAACCGCGCTTGAACACGGACGTGCACTCGTACCCGGAAATGTGGATGCCAGTGCGATCGCGCAGCAGGTTGTCCATGGAGCGATGCCTCCCGGTAAACCACTCAGCGAGAGCGATCAGGAGATTGTCACCGAGTGGATAAAGTCCGGTGCCGCGTATCCAACCATCACACGTCCATCAAAACCATTGAATCCCAAGAGCTGGGCGTTCAAACCACTTGTACTCCCAGCGGTTCCATCCACGAATCGATTGGTCTCTAAAAATCCGATAGATGCCTTTATATGGAGTGGGTTGCAGGCAAAGGGATTGAAGCCTGCTGTCGCAGCAAGCCGTAACACGCTCATTCGTCGGGTTACCATTGATGTAACCGGCCTCCCGCCATCCCCAGCGGATGTCGCATCTTTTCTCGCGGACACCAAGCCCGGAGCGTATGAGCGACTTGTGGACCGCCTCCTCGCAAGCCCACAGTACGGGGAGCGCTACGGGCGCTTTTGGCTCGATATTGCACGATTCGGCGAGTCTCACGGTTATGAGTACGACAACCTCCGGGACAATGCGTGGCCATACCGAGACTATGTAGTTCGAGCATTCAATGATGATGTCCCTTACGACCGTTTTTTGACTGAGCAGCTTGCTGGCGATACATCATCACCAGCCGTGCCGGCAGCAACGGGGTTTCTGGTCGGCGGCCCGATGGACGAGGCTGGCAAAGCGGCGGCAGGTTTACAGGTTCGCCTCCGGGCACGTGAAGAAGAGCTCGAGGACATGATTGGCACGGTTGCTCAGACCTGTATCGGGCTTACGGTCAACTGCGCCAGGTGCCATGATCACAAGTTTGATCCCATCCCGCAGGTCGATTACTTCCAAATGAAGGCTGCTCTCACGGGTGTCGCTCCAGGTGAGCGGCCACTCCCTTCGACACAGCCCCCTCCAGCTGGCGACAACACATCCACTACTGAACGCATCAAGCGCACAGTCCAGCAGCTTGCGACCCTCTCAGAATCCGTTCCACCGTCGGTAACGAAGAAGGCCACGGTTGAACCGCTCCTCCGGTGGACATTTGATGGATCCCCAACCGATGCGGCAACATCGGTTGGCGGGATGCTCTCTGGTGGCGCACGGATTGATGCGGGAAAGCTTACCCTCCCGGACACCAAGTCTGTCTATAAGAGCGCTCCAATCCCAAAGACGCTTACAGAGAAAACCCTTGAAACATGGGTAACACTCGATCGGCTCGAGCAACGCGGTGGAAGCGCATTCACCATCCAAACACT
>CAIWTR010000081.1 GCA_903915615.1 uncultured Armatimonadota bacterium | reverse complement strand
GACTCCGCTCCGCGTTTCGCCATGAAAGTAGGCTGGCTTTGAGACCCCGAGCACTCTGGTGATGAATGTATGGAAACGCAACGTCAACGTATTGCGGCGTGACACGGCCAAGGCAAGAACAAGCTTGTGGAGCGCGTGGCGGGATGAGAATTGCTTTGTGGATGCAAGAATCTTCTGGCACTCTGCAGCATCAATGACCAAGTCAGCGACTGACGCATCGGATAGCTTATTCACAGGCAAATTTCCACCGAGCGACATTCGCAGCTAGCCCGTCAGAACATGCGCTATGCAAATAGGAATGACAGTGCCTTAAGGACTTAGATGTGCGGCTTTCGGTTGCTCCAGGCGTTTGCTCATTCGGCGAGCCCACATTGCTTACGAACGAAGTATGCACAAAGCCCCTTGGTGATAAGCCTTTACAGTGGAGACCAACGCCAGCGCAACAAACGAAATGCTGACTGCGGACACACCTACCGATATATGAACCGAACTGAATTTGTGCTTAATGCTGACGACCTTTAGTTCATCCTAACACCTAGTCGGCGATGTCAGGGAAACTCTACTCTAGCGTGGATGCGCTGGATTTGCGATGGTCCATTCAGCAGGTTTACAGATCACATGTTCACTTAGGCGTGTCAGACGCTGTCATCGGATACGCTTTCACCCTCGAGCAACAGCAGCGCATCGTCATCGGAAACCGTGTCATCCACCGCCCCGATCGCATCCAAGACCTTTTGATCAAGCTGAACATCCTTCATAGGTTCGAGGAGAAGCGGCGAAACATCCGGCAGCTGGCTCTGCGCATCCGCGACGCCAAGCTTATGGAGATTGCGTGCCTTCGCCAGCACACTGCGCTGCAAGCTTCCACTCGCATCGTTGTACTTGCCCGCCGCCGCCGAGATACTCTTACCGACCGCCTGGAAGTGTCCGATAAACGACGCGACGCCTTTATAGAGGTTGGCACCCTCTTTGCGAATCTCCTCGACATTTTGTGCAAAGGTATGCTGGTTGATGACCCATGCCGTCGTGCGCAGCAGACCGATCAGCAGTCCCGGGGATGTCAACACAACGCGCTTATCCAGCCCGTACTTAATCAAGTCAGGGTCGGCCTCGATCGCCGTGTGGTAGAGCGCCTCCGTCGGGAGGTAGAGAATCACGTGGTCCACACCCTTGAAGTGATGGTGATACTGCTTGCCCGAGAGGTCATCGATGTGCTTACGCACCGCCTTGGCATGCTCACGCAGCAATGCGACCTGCTCCTCCTCAGACTCCGCCTGCATCGCCTTGTCAAACTGGTCAATCGGCATCTTTGAGTCGATGACCACTTTGCTGCCGCTTGGGAGCGAGACGACCATATCCGGGATGAGTGTTTGGTTTCCCACGCGCACCTGCTGCTGACGGACATAGTCAACGCCGAGACGCAGGCCGACGCTCTCAGCCACATTTTCCAGCTGCAGCTCGCCCCAGTTTCCACGGTCCTTCGGACGTGAGAACACACGGGTCATCTGCTCGGCTTGCTTGGCAAGATCGGCGATGTGCTGCTTCAAGATGGCATCGGATTCCGTACGGCCTTTCAGAAGTTCCTCGGTCTGAGCCTTGAGCGCTTCCATGGCTTCGGTGTATGGCTTTGTCAGCTCCTCGATGGACTTGCGCTGCTCCTCCAGCTCCTGGCCGGACTCCTCACGAATCTTCTCCTTGAGTTCCTTTGCAATCTCGGTTCCGAGGAGCTTGTAGGAATCCTTCATCGCTTCTTCAGTGCGTAGCTCAGCTCTTGCAGCAGCAATCCGGTTATTCGCGTCCTGTAGCTGAGCACGTAACGTCTCGAGCTGGGACTCTAGTCCCGCGATACGTCCCTTGAGCCCGGTCTCGCTCACATTCAAGGCATCCTTTTGGGCATTCAGCGTCGCGACCTGTGCCTGGAGCGAATCGCGGATGGCGCTCACTTCTGCGATGAGCTGTTCTTTCGTGCTGATGTCGGTTTGCAGGCTTGTCGCTTTGCTTTGTGCATTTTGGAGGTCGGCCTTTGCCGCTGCGACATCCGCGGCAGCCTTTGTGACGCTCGCCTGCGCATCGGTGATGCGGGTATCTAGCTGCTGCTTTTCCTTTTGAACGCTTGCCAGCTGGTCCTGAAGAGGCTTTAGGGCTGCCTCAGCCGCGATCTTTGCCGAGCGCTCCGTTGCAAACCGGCTGTTCAGGAAGATAACCGCTGCTCCGACACCGAAAACCATTCCACCTGCGGCCGCAGCCATCACTGATGTGTCCATGTTTCAAATCTCCCGACCCGCGTACGATAGCACGGCTTCTTTATTATTGGCAGTTTCGGGGTTTGAACCCATTCCCCGTTTGCCGCCTATCTACTCATCGCAGCAGCGTGGACAGGCGTGACATCCGATTGAAACTATTTTTCATGAGCATCAGAACTTTGAAAAACATCACTTAGACACACACTTGATAGACTGCGCCATGCGCACGCCTTGGACCATTAATGACCGTAATCCGCAGCAGTACCCGGCTCCCGGATTTGATGCACCTGGGGTCCGCTCCCTCTTCTACGATGGCCCATCGTATAAAGGAAAGCCCACCCGTGTCTTCGCGTGGATGGGTGTTCCCGATGGCGCATCCAAAGAGAAACCCGTCCCTGGGATTGTCCTCATCCATGGTGGCGGCGGGTCGGCATTCGCCCACTGGGTGAAAATGTGGGTAGACCGCGGCTACGCGGCGATCGCGATGGACACCTGTGGGCACACGCCTGACCATGGCGGAAAGCGGCGTGACCAGCATGCGATGGGCGGTCCGGCGGGCTGGGGCGCGTACGAAACCATCCATCAAAACCCGGAAGATCAGTGGACCTTTCATGCCATCGAGTCGGTGATCCGCGCACATAACATCCTTCGATCGCTCCCAAATGTCCGCCGGGATTGCATCGGCGTCACGGGCATCTCCTGGGGCGGATTTTTGACGAGCATCGTCGCGGGTGTCGATTCCCGCTTCCGTTACGCGATGCCGGTGTACGGCTGCGGGTTTATCGGCGACTCGCCGGGCCTTGGGCTGGATAAAGCGCCGCGGGAGATCCGTGAAAAGTGGATGAAGCTTTGGGATCCATCCGTGTACCTTTCAAATGCCAAAATGCCGATGCTTTGGATGAACGGTGCGACGGATTTTGCGTTCACGCCCCCGATGTGGCAGCAGAGCCATGGCCTCACCCGCGGGGAGAAGACGCTGGCGTTTATGCCATTCATGCCGCATGGCCACACCCAGGGCGAAATGCCAAAAGAGCTCCACAGGTATGCCGACTTCCACGCATTTCGGAAAGCCCACCCGGGACGGTGTGTGTCCTTTAAGGTGGATAGCGATGTTCTGGATGCCCGATTTATTAATGTCCACCCGGATGCCCTTGTCACGCTAAGCTTTACGCAGGCAGATAATAAGCCTTGGCCGCAGCGCACTTGGACAAACATCGAGCTTGGCCCCCTGCCACGCGGCGGGCGCGTGCGCGCCCGTGTTCCAAATGGCGCCATCGGGGCGTTTATCCACTGCCGCGAACCGGATGGCTGCGTGGTGAGTAGCCCGTGTGCTGGGTTGGGGTAGGAGCGCTTTTGGCACCACTTTTGTTTAAAACTACCGTTATCAGGGAATCCCGTAGTGCTTTTTCACATGCATTGCTTTCCAAAGGAGATCCGGATGTCGACACACACGCTCTGCGAGCTCAGAGTCTTCTGTGAGGTGCTGTGGCTCAATCTCACCAGCATCTAAGATACGCTGAAGGAACATCAATTCGTTTTCTCGAAGCGGGAGGATTTGTTCCATAGCGGCTTTGCACTCCGAAGTCAAAGTACTGGCCCATAAGCTGCTATCCTGACCGACATCAAATGTGCCCTTGCGCAGAAGCGGTACAAGGTATCTCTCAAACTCCGTGGCGGCGCGGTCGATATCCTCAATCCGAACCGTTCTCCAGTCCTTGCGGTTCATTGCTCCATAGATGACGAATGCCAGCCGTAAACGCTCCGGCTCCAAATTCCGCTTCGTAAGGAGCGCATGCGCATCGAACAGGTCACGGCTGGTCTGTCTCGCAAAGAGCGCACTCAGCTTTCCTGCGACCAATTCATATTCATCCAGCACAAGAACTTGCTTGGCTACAAGTGTCCCAACAGGTTTGGAATCCTGTATTACCGGCGACCACAGAGGGACTCGGTACATGTAGATGACATCAATCTTGATGGTGTCTGATCTGCCAAAGGCACTTGTGTAACGTAGATTCCAACTCCCACCCGCATGCTCGCTGGGAGTTTTCTTGACGGTCAGCCCCTCTCGCTGACAGACAGCAGCAATGGCATCTTCAATGCGTGGGCGTTCCAGAAGCATCGTCTCCCGGTCTACCGCGCCGATGTAATTCAGGTCAATGTCAATGGAGAGACGCGGGACATCGAACACAAAGAGGTTGAGTGCTGTTCCCCCTTTGAGTGCCAGCTTTCCCTTTAGAAATGGATGCCGACTGAACCCTTCCAGTAAGGCCAGCAGATAGGAGACCTTTTCCAAAATGTCCGGTCGAAAGCCAGTGAGGGCGGATTCAGCTTCCAGTCGTTCACGCGAAAGCGGCATCGTACTCCTCCCAACTGCGTTGCAAAATCCACTCTGGGACGATCAGGTTCCACTGCGACACTAACTTCGATGGACTTATCGCTGATTGTTCACGATGTAAGTAGTGGGGCTGAGTGGGCTTACTCTGCCGCAACAATTCAAGCGCGGAATCAGTAATCATCCAGCGCTCGCGCTGACACTCGAGAAAGTAACCAACCCTGGCAATGGTAGTCGTGTTACCAAGCAGCTGGGCGTAGTGGATCACAGCATCTGAGTCGATATAGGGCACGGCTTCGTACGAGCGCCACACCTCTTCCCAGCCCCCACCCAGTGCTAACCGGTCGAGGACATCCACAAGGGTTCGCTCCAGGCTAGTCACTCGCACAGCTTGCCCCAAGCGGTCCCGTAGCTCGATACCAAAACAGGCTTCGTTTGCTTGAATCAGACGGGATGGCGTTGAAACTGTCCGATAAGTGATGTCCTGATACATGAAGGGACGCACGAGGGGCTGGCGTGTTACCACGATGCATTCCTCGCGCCATGTGTGCGCAACTCCATGAAACGAGAGTGCTGCGTGGTAGGCGATTGTGGCATCGGGTGTCAGCTTGGCACCGATGACATAGCTATCCGGTAAATGTGTCGTTGCCGAAGCACCAGCGGGTACAGACGCGTAGAGACCTTGTCGTAGTAACAGCAGATGCCCTTGCTCTTTATGATAGTGAAGCAGGCGCTTACGGTTGCCCAGGCGGCCACGATCCCCCGAGGCAAGGAAGTCATCGAACTCTGCCGTTGTAAAGACTGGATGTTTTCTAAAAAAGTCGATATTGGTGTCTCGAACTTTGATATTTTCTTTCATAAGTTAACATACAGTGTATCTTTTTGATGGATTTCTTCAAGTGAATTGAAATACAATACTTGATCACGAACACAATCAGGAAGTCCATAATCATTGGGGGAGACCATGAAAGCTTGATTCATCGCTCTCATATTGAAGCGTTTAGACCGAGCATCAGCACTCAACATCAGCCAGAGGTAACTGCCGTTTCAGCCCGTGTGCTACCTTGCTGGAAATATGTTCATCCAGCAGCAAACGTAACATAGCGAACTAACGGCTTGGAAGAATGGTGTCGCATACATCCGGGAAGAAGCGCTGCAACACCGCCAGTGCAGCATCCCCTTCCGGGATCAACATGTCAATCTCGGTCCGAAACCGCTCGTAGTACTGGATCGCCGCTTGGACAAGCTCCGGGGTCAATGCACAATGCTCCGCCGTGGGATGTACATCGAAGGTGTAACTCTTCGCGACCCGGATGACTTCATGCACGGGCATCCGCAGCTTAAGACACGCGATTCGTAGCCCAGCCGCTGTGCGGAACTCAATCCCGGGAAACTGCTCCATCCGAAGCCACTCTTCAAGCGCACGGCTACCAACATCACTCCTCGACCGGCGCTGAGCCTTCGCAAGGACATCGATGTCTGATGCGAGCTCATCCGAGACACGAAATGTCATCACGACAGACATGTCAGTTCGCTCTTTACTTGGATGTCTCGCATGTATACAAAGAATACAGCATCTTGTGACCACCTTCCAAATCTTGTGAATGGAGCTGCCGACGTTCAAGTATCAAGCCCCCCAACCAAAAGCAAAACCCAAGCTTATCCGTCATTTATCTGCACTTTATCTGTCATTTATCTGCACATTTGTGGCAAACATCCGCTAACAGCCCACATCAAACCCGACACGAAAAATCCCGGTATCAGACATTCAAAGAGAACGCCGACCCGGGATTCGTACCCTCATCCGCTCATGGATGACTTAGCTGCGTTTAGCTACGACGGAACTGAAAGTCCACAAATGTCTCCGTTGAGCCATCTTTAAAGGTGATCGTTCCGCTTCCATTCGCATCCCATACAATCGTCGCCGGGAGCACCGTGGTGTCCTTGCCAGTGACCGTGCCCGTGCCGGATTGGTCGGCATTGTAGTTCAATGTGAACTCAAGGCCGTTTTCATCCGTGAAGAGCAGCCTCGATGTGCCATCGTTGTTGTACGAAGCCTCATATCGCCGCACAACCCCAATTTGGTCCTTGGAGTAGGACTTATAGCCACCGCCATTGCTGTCCCAGCGCGCAGTGGTGGAGTAGCTGTAATAGCCTGGAACATCACCGACTAATGAGAACGTGTAAAGAAATTCAGGTGAGTACACGAGCTCAGTCAGGCCGGTTCCCGTCGCTCCCGCTTTAGGGCCTTTGGTGATGCTGAACGAGCTGGATGCTTTGAATTCACCACCATTTTCAGCATAGTTGTGATCATAGCGGGAATAGCCAGCCGGCAATGTGCAGGCTTCATCTTCGAAGTAGGTGACGGCCTCGCCATCCGCGGATTTTAGATACCAAAGCTCATAAAACGCGTCAAACGCAAGGGTTGGATTTGGATCTTCACCTCGCGTCGTGCGCTTGCGTCCGCTGCTCTTGCCCGTTTTGTAAGTGGAAAATCCGGTTTGGACGGCCGAGATAACTTCATCCTTGACAGAGCGATTGGCACCACCGCCATTGCCGCCGCCGCCGGTGTTACCGCCCCCGTTAGGGAATGGCATCGTGCCGCCGCCGCAGCCAGTCAGCACAAGCGGCGCGCAAACAGCAATGCCCACCGCGCAAAAAGCGTACATCGAAGTCTTCATATGGCACCCATCCTTACAACCGCCCATCGGGTTCCTAACCAGGACCGCGGGCTACCTATTCGTAGCCAAAGCCGAATCAGCCCTTGCGGAACTGGAAGTTCTCAAATGTCTCCGATGAGCCATCCTTGAATGTGATTGTCCCGCTTCCACTCGCATCCCAGACGATCGTCGCCGGGAGCAGCGTGCTGTCCTTACCGGTAATCGTGCCCGTGCCAGATTGATCGGCGATGAAGTCGAGCGTGAACTCAAGACCGTTTTCATCAGTGAAGACCAGCCTTGATGTGCCATCATTCCTATATGTAGACTCGTAGCGCTTTACGTTGCCTTCAAAATCTTTTTCGTAGGTTTTGTAGCCACCGCCAGTGGAGTCCCATCGTCCGGTTAATGTGGAGCTGGAAAAGCCTGGGATATCCTGGATGAAGGAAAAGGTGTACAGGAACTCTGGGGTGTAGACGAGTTCAACATCGCTGGTCCCGTTAGTGCCTTTCTTCGGTCCTGCGTCAATCTTGATGAAGCCAGTCGCTTTGAACTCACCGCCATTGTCTGCATAGACTTTGTCGTAGCGGGACTCGCCGGCGGGCTTGGTGCAGGCTTCATCTTCGAAGTACTCAATAAGTCTTGTGTAGTTTTCCTCAGGCGTCATCCGTGCCCAGAGCTCGTAAAAGTCATCATAAACAACTTTGGGTGTAGGATCCTCACCCCGAGTGGTGCGCTTACGTCCGCTGCTCTTACCTGTCTTATACGTGGTGAAGCCAGTCTGTACAGCCGTGATGATTTTGTCTTTTGCAGAGCGATTGGCACCGCCGCTATTCCCTCCGCCACCGTTGTTGCCGCCACCGCCATTGGTGAGAGGCATCGTCCCGCCGCCACCGCAGCCGCTAAAGACGAGAGGAGCCGAGATAAGGAATGCCACAGCGCAAAAACCGTACATCGTAATCTTCATAATTGTAAGAACGCCGGGTTCTGTGTTCGGGTTCCCGTGTGCCGTACAAAAACTGCGGATAATTGTTTACTGATGCACACTTTGGAGTGAGGGTGGATGAAGCTTTTGGACCGACATCGATAATCAGCTTCTCGACGTAATCAAGCAGAGCTTTCCGGTTTTGCATCTTGGTATAGCGGTTACGGTACCCCGCCTTCCAGTTGCTGTAACGCTGAAAGAAATGCTTCAACGATTCCATTTGCGCCACGACGCCGGCGAACGTCAGCGTCAGTTGTAGGTTCGGCAGGGTTGGTCAGGAATGTTGCATAGGCAATTGGTCCATTCTTACGGTACCCATCTGTAATCTCATCTGTGGCGAAGTCCCGCTCGAGCACGCGTAATGCATCTTCAAAAAGCGATGGATCGCTACTGCGCGCTCGCAAAGCCTGAAATCTCACGGCCGCGGACTCAGGGCCTTCCTGCTCCAAGCAAAAAATAAGATCATAGGCATCCTTTTGCTCGCCGCGATCTCCATAAGCGCGTGCCTTCAAAACAAGAAACGCCGCGAGTCCAACGACCCGCACAGTCTCAATCGCAACGCCGCCCCCATCCAACAACTCAGAGCGTAGGTCCACCTCAATAAAGTCTTCCACCGCCAGGTTCACTCCTCAGATATTGAGTGCTGATAGCTGCTCACGCTCCGATACGCGGATGGAACGCCCCGACTGGGCCTGACTTCTGTCGCACAACAGCTCCACAATTACCGTGACAGATTCATTAATTCGCTTACGCCAGCGCCAATGAATCGGGCGTCCTTCCTCAATGGAACGCTCAAACCCCATCAACTTTAGGTTTGTCTCAAGCGACCGATAGGCTTCCGTCTGTGCCAGAACATCGAGTCCGACGACAAGATCCACATCTGTCGTCCCGGCATGAGACGAAGATGGAAACAGGTAACGCGGTGCAAGACCCCCAACGAG
>CAIWTR010000080.1 GCA_903915615.1 uncultured Armatimonadota bacterium | reverse complement strand
TCAAGAGCATCACAAAGCCGCGGTAGGTATCGATGGATGTCAACCGGTTGGATGTCGGTTTGGGAATCGCTGTCTCCGTAGCAGCACCCAGTGTCGTCGTACTCATCTCAAACCCCTTCCATCGCAAACACATCCGCTTCAACCAAGCTAAAACGCAGGACAACCGGGCGGTTGCCGAGTGCCTTTATCGCATTTCGCTTATACGTAACGCGCCGGGTGAGGAAGTCGCCGATTAGAGGAATGGCATCCGCCTTTCCATATCCCGGCAGGACGCGGCCATCCATACCAAGGACCTCAACCACCACTTCACCACCCGCGCTGGTCGCAAAGTTTAGTGCCAAGTCGCGCCCGCCCAGCACAAGTGGTGGCGTCTCAAAAACACCGCTGCCACTCGCCGAAACAGAGCCAATACGATCCAGAGGCCATTCCATCCGCTCAATAAATGCGCTCGGCGTCCCTGTTGCCCGGCAGATATACATCGACATCGCATCCGGTCCCGTCTGCACAATCCCACACGCCGGATAGTTGGCCCGCGAGACCCAGTTCGATGCGCCGATGCCCGGGCGCAGCAGCGTCCCCTCGAGGTCACGGTGGATGTCGGTGCCGCCGCGGGATGTCAGCAAAACAGCATCCGATGTGTCTTTAAAGTAATCCGGGTGGATGCCAACGGCTTTGGCATCATCAGGGGACAAAACCTGCCGCCCCGGGAAGAAACGAGCCGCGGTACCAAGGAGGATGTGCGGTGCGCGGAAGTACGGCGAAAATTGGTTGATGTAGTAGTGGGTATCCGGAAGTGGGCGGTTATCGGGACCTGAAAACGTCAGGAATTTGGACTTTGACCACGTCCGAAAGTCAGAGCTTTCCCAGCGGCTAATCCACCGCGTTCCGCGCTGCCAGGTGCGTCCGTAAACAATGTACTTTTGCTCGGCTTCCGACCAAAGTGGGACATTTTGGCTGTCAAAGGCAAAGTGGCCGGTGTCATTGGTGATCGTTGGCCCGGATGTGACTCGGTTCCAAGTAAGGCCATCCGGGCTGGTGAATGCGACCAAATGGTTGTCATTTTCATTTGGAAGCTGCTCGACGCCGATACCCTTCCACCGCTCACCCGGCGCCACTCCCCGCCGATTGTCAAACATGATTCCCATGCTATGGGTGCCACATTGACTCTGCGGGATGATGACATTATTTAGACTTGTACCACCCTGTCGATACTTATTGATACTTAGTCGGGTGAAATTATGGCCATCGGCTGACTCAGCCACGCACAGAGATTCATCCCCTGTGTTGTGCTTTGGCACTGGAAGTCCACGGTAGTAAAGCCGATAGTTAGCGCCACTCTGGATGACCGTTGCGTAGTTGCAAAACGGTCCTTCCCAAGGCTTGTCAAAAACAAAGACACTCCCCCGTGAAACGGGGGAGTGACAGACGAGGCGGACACCCTGTGCTTTACGCACCAGGTGGGCATCGATGAACAGCTCGCGGGATAACTCCATGGCACCCTGTTCACCACAGAGCATCACGCTTCCTAAGCTGCGGGCTCCACAGGAATCATGATTTGCATCGAATTCTCAGAGTGACTGCTCATCGTGTAGTACTCAACATCCGGAGTTCCACGGTGCTTGTAGCCGCTTGCTGGTAACCACTGGCCATAAATAACCCCAAACGCTGGGCCAATAGAGTCCATCGGGACCGTGAAGACCGCATAGTGCCCCGGCTGAATATCGTGGATACGGAAGCCATCCGGGACAAGCATGCCCTCTTTGTAGTCGATGGCAATCGTGTACGTAAACACACCATCCGGCTGAAAATCAGACCCGATGCCATAGCAATGGTCAGGGAAGCCTCCACCTAAGATTGGAGCAAAGCGCTCGCCCATTTGCTTCCAAAGTGCTGGAATTTCGGAATTGTCGCTGCCTACCCACGTATAGCCATACACATGGTAGCCAGGCATATCTTTGAACTCAGGAACCAGATCCATGGCTTAGCCTTTCTCTACGGGGACATCCGGGAGGCTACTATAGTCCTGCCAGGATCCGTAGTACACACGCACCTTTTTGTAACCGAGCAGCTTGAGGGTAAATAGGGACTGAGATGCTCGTCCGCCGCTTGCGCAGTAGGTTACGATTTCCTTGTCTGGAGTAACACCCTTGTCTGCGTAAATCTTCATCAGCTCAGCGGCAGGCTTAAACGTGTAGCCTGGAAGCTGCACATTTTCCTTCCAGTCCACATGGACTGCACCCGGGACTCGCCCAGCCTTCTTCGACCCGCCACCCGGCGTCGCACCGGTGTACTCAGCAGTGGTTCGGGTATCGAGGACAATGACATTTGACTTGCGCTGCGTCAGCATCGGAAGCGGACACGTCATATCCTTTACCTCGCGGGTCCGGAAGCGTGATCCTTCGACTTTAGGAACATCGATGGTCACCAGAAGCTTCATCGCCTGCCATGTCGCCCAGCCGCCATTGAGCAAGGTCACTTTTTTGTGGCCGAATGCGTTTAGCAGATACCAGATGCGGGCTGCGTGGCGCCCACCTTCATCACAGTACGCAACCACATGCGTATCGTTTCCGATGCCAGCCGCTTCCATCGTCTTTGCAAATGCATCCGGGCGCGGGAGGTAGGTAAACCGCTCCTCAGAGTTCCGCAGCGCACCGGCATCGAGGAGCACAGCACCCGGAATATGCCCGGCTTTGTAGGCATCCGCGGAGCGCATATCGACAATCCGAACCTTTTCCGCATTGCGCGGATCGGCCAGCCACTGCACATCGGTGAGCATTTTTGCTTCAGGGTATTGGTATCGCATGTTGCGATTATACCGATGACCTAGACGTCATCACTTTGATCCTTGGATGCAGTAAAGCGCATCAGCGGTTCGGATAACCAGCTTGTTCCCCACCAGCGCCGGGGATGCC
Source organism: uncultured Armatimonadota bacterium (assembly GCA_903915615.1). Taxonomy (GTDB): domain Bacteria; phylum Armatimonadota; class Armatimonadia; order Armatimonadales; family Armatimonadaceae; genus CAIRTT01. The sequence continues at coordinate 1,491 of CAIWTR010000080.1, read as the reverse complement.
ATACACATGTCATTATCCGTCAGGCGGTTCTGGCGCACGAGCTCAAACTTGTCTCCGGCTTTGATCACGTAGCAGATGCCATCTTCATTCAGGCAGAACACATGCCCGGCGGCGGCCCAGGGGCTGGTTGTAAACGCAAAGCCTTCAGGGAGGCGCTGCTTATCGTAAATGACTTTTCCAGTGACCGCATCGTAGCAGCTGAAGAGCCCGCGGTCGTAGAGAACATAGAGTCGGCCATCGTAGTAGAGCGGGCTTGGGTTGTAGGGACCCGCTGCCGGGTAGGACCACGCGATGGATTTATTCGACGATGCCCCGCTCTCGAGAGAAATATCCCCCATCGCTCCCGGGCGGATGGCGTAGAGCGGGCGGAAAGCATCCCCTACATAGCCACTCGTGACGAACAGTAATCCACTTCCGGTCAGCGGTGTCGGGATGACAATCGTCGACATCCCACGCAGCGTCCACAAAACCTTGCCATTCGTGTCGTAGGAGCGCACCGCATTGGTGCCGCAGGTCACGATTTCGGTCCGGCCACCTTGTGTCCACACAAATGGCGTCGCCCAGTTTGACTTTTCATCCCGTGGAATACGGAAAATGTCCTTGCCTGTCCGTGCATCCAGTGCGATGAACTCCGCACGGTCATCATTGTCATTGACCATGTAAACCCGGCCATCGTGGACCACCGGGCTGCTCGCATACCCCCAGCCGTAGCGGGTTTTAGCCGGGTCAAGCTCGCGCGACCAAAGCTTCTTGCCATCCATCGAGACTGCGAACACACCGAGACCGCCAAAGGTGCAGTAAATGCGCTGGCCATCCGTGCAGGGCGTCTCGGCGCCGTAGGAGTTCTTGAGGTGGATGCTGGTTTTCGGCGCGCCGGCGTGCAGCGTGGTTTCCCAGAGCAGCTTGCCGGTGTTCATATGGATGCAGAGGAGTTTAAACAAGTGCCGGTCTGTCGGCACCGATGGCCGCTCACCTCCGAAGTAGAGGCCTTTGCGTGGCTTTTCGGCCTCCCCTTCGCGGATAACGCAGGTTACATAGATGCGTTCGCCAAATGCGATTGGTGAGCTCCAGCTCCGCCCGGGCAGCGCGGTCTTCCAGAGGACATTTTTTGTCGCTGACCACTCGGTAGGTAGCACCGGGGAAATGCCAACACCGCTGCTCCCCGGGCCGCGAAATTGCGGCCAAGACATCGCGTTTGTGTTTTGTCTCAGCGCCGCGGATGTATCGAGTGGCTTTCGCTTCTGAACGGGTTGTTGTGGCTTTTGCATTTCTATAGTTCCTTGAACGACGGCTGCCGTGATCTGTCAGCGGGAATGGACTTTCGTCGTGCGGGGCGCAATGCTAAACGATGTGCCATCCGAGAAGCGAACAACCCGCGCCTTCGCGCCGCCATTGAACGCGATGTAGGTCCGCTTATCGACATTCTTAAAGACCGCATAGGTCGGAATATCCGCCGTGATGCCGGCATCAACACGGCCAAGCTTTCTCATC
>CAIWTR010000079.1 GCA_903915615.1 uncultured Armatimonadota bacterium | reverse complement strand
TCGCACACCGATGCAGCACAATCGCACCCGATTCCGCATAGGAAACCTTCCACCCCGCGGGCACGAAGAAGGCACTGTGGGCCAGCGTGAGACTGATCGGCCCCTCGGTTCCATCGCGACACGGCTGCAAACTGTCACCATCCACAATCTCAATACCGCCCACCTCGCGCACCGTCGTCACCAGCGTGTCACAAACAAGCGCCCGGTCCGCCGGAGGCGGTGAACCAAATGTCTGCACATAAATGTCCGCAAATGCGACATCAAGATGTTCACCGCTCACCAATGCAATCGGGAAAACCGCTTCCTGCCCGGCGACATGACAGTACGCCGTATGCGTTGTAACCATCCCGGATGTCAGCTCACAGCCATCATCGTCAAGGCCAGCACGCGCCGCCGCTTCCTGCACTGCTGCCCGCTGCCACAAATCGGTTTCAGTGAGCGGCGCTGCAACCAGCTGCTCAAGCGTTCTGGCAAGCCCCGTCCCCGCAAGGCCGCGCGCGGACAAAAGTCCGGCATCCGGCGGAATCACAACGGTATCCAGCCCCAGCCGCTCCGCAAGCTGTGCGCCGTGCAGGCCTCCTGCACCCCCAAATGCAACCAGCGCATGGCCATTTAAGGCAATTCCCTGCCGCAGCGTCACCCCGCGAATCGCATCCGCCATCGTGTCGTTAGCCAGCACCAGCAGACCTTCGCAGAGGGAATGCCGATCGGGCACGGGGTGGCCCGCCGCCGAAATGTCATCCATCAACCGATTAAGCGCACTCTCTGCCGCTTGGACATCCAATGGAATTCCAAACTTACCGGGATCAATCCGCCCCAGCAGCACATGGATATCTGTAATCGTAAGCGGCCCGCCAAGCCCATAACACGCCGGGCCCGGGTTTGCCCCCGCGCTCGCCGGTCCAACACAAAGCATCCCCGTATGGTCAAGCGAACAAATCGACCCACCGCCAGCCGCAACCGTTACCAGCTCGGCACTTGGGCTTAAAAGGGTCGCATCCCCAACTGTCTGCTTACGCGACAGCGGGACGATGCCATCCTGAATTCGGCAGACATCCGTGCTCGTGCCGCCCATGTCAACGCCAATCGCCTTGGAAAAGCCAGCGGCTGACGCAGCTTTCGCCGCGCCGACGACGCCGCCCGCAGGCCCCGAGAGCAAGCAATCCCGCGCACGAATCCGTTCGATGGGGACAAGCGTGCCACTGGATGCCATCACGTGCAGGCGCGACCCCGGCGACAGCGCCGATGCAACACCCTGAAAATACGCATCCATGATCGGCGCAAGATACGCATCAACACACGCCGTCATCGTGCGGTCAACAAAGCCAATCCCACTCGTCAGGTCGCTCGCACAGGAAATCGTTTTGAAGCCAACATCCCGTAAAATCGCCACCACCCGCCGCTCATGGTCAGGGTTTGTCGTGCTATGGAGAAGCGACACGGCCGCGACAGGCGCGTGGCCATCCGCAAGCACCGCTTCCGCAGCCCGTCGCAAAGCTGCTTCATCGAGCAGAACCACGCAGTTTCCATCCGCAGCGCTGCGCTCCACAACACCAACCACGCAGTCGGGAAATGGAATCGGCTTTTGAATCGCCACCGCAAACAAGTCGGGGCGCTGCTGGTTGCCGATATGCACGATGTCTTCGAACCCGGCGGTCGTAAACAGCACTGGAGGTGTGCCCGTGCGGGTAAGCAGTGCATTTGTTGCCCGCGTCGTCGCGATGCGCATGTCCATTTCGGGAAGCGGCTGTCCGATTGGAATCCCCGTAAGCTGATGCGCTGCCACCAGCGGCGGCTCAAGCCCGGTCTGGATGCGAGTGATATTGCCATCCGCATCGGTTGAACGCAGCTCCCCTGAGCTTAGAACTTTGGCCCGGTGGATGTCTCCGTTTGGCGCGATTCCGATCGCATCCGTGAATGTCCCGCCGGTGTCAACAAAGACCTGCCAACGACTCACCCGCGTTGCCCGACCCACTCGCGGAAGTCGCCGTAGCGCCGCGTCATCCCAAGGCCATCCAGTCGCTCGAGCAGCGGCAAAACAACCTTACGGCTCGAGCCTGTCGCATCGCGGACATTCCCAACCGTGATGCCATCCGGGTGATTTGCAAGGCCCTTAATCGCCGCGACAGCGCTGTCATAGGTGGCTTTTGCGATGTAAATGTCATCCCCAAGCGTGATCAGACGTTCCTGATCGACGAGGTACATTAGGATGGCGCCGATTGGGATTTGCCTTGGGTAGACAAAGGCATTTGGGTGTGGCGGCTGGTAACCGGCCGCGATGAACACCGCTTCGATCTCGGCGGCTGGCGTTTCCCAAGCGGCGGGCAGCTCGGGAACGTAGTCCTTCAAGTGGATGATGGGTCCGTGGATTTCGAGGACGCCGCGCATCGCAAGCCAGGTCAGCACCGCTGGGTAGTCAGGCACATCGGCGGCTTTTTGCAATGGAATCCGCAGACTGTCGCGTCCCGTGCCGCGCTTGAGTGGATTTTTACGGTGGAAGTCTGTGAGGTGGCGCGCAGCCGTGTCCATCAGGCGCTTCGCCGCTACCGGCGAAACGACAAGGTCATCGGAGACCAGCGCGGCAAGGCCTTCCGAAATCGCATCCTCAAGCGCATCATCGAGGTCATCCGCGGTCACGGAGAGCTCGCTTGCGAGCTGCGCGGTCGTAAATGCGGCATGTCGGGTGAGGATATGCGCTGCGAGAGCGGCGGTAGTGGTGTTTCCCTGCATCGTAAATGTGTCCAGCGTCACAGTATCGCGGCGCTTCGCCTTGTGGGGCATGTTTGGGTGGAGGATGGTGGCGGAGCCGGCAATATTCTCCGGGCTCCAGAGGCGGATAGCGATTTTTTGCCCGCGCAGAAAGGCAAATGGCGTCTCGAGGAGGAGCTGCGCAGGGTGTGGGTTATCGCCGGGTTCAGCGGTATCGCCACGCAGGAGGTGGAGACGTGCGTGGAGCGTAGCGGTCCCAGTGTGGAGGTGGATGCGTTGCTGATGTTTGAGCTGACCGGCTGTGGGGTGGACAGTGATGTTGACACCCACAATGGATGCTGGCTGCGATGCGCCATTTTGTGCAAGGACGCAGCCACGCTCGATGGTGGCTTTGTCTGCGAGGTGGATGTTGATGGCGACGCGGTGCCCGGCGGCTGCGGCTTGGGTTTGTTTGCCGTGGCGTTCGATGGACTTGACACGCGCAGGGATATTTTGCGGGAGGAGAGTAAGTGTGTCGCCGGCGGAGATAAGGCCTTGTGTGATGCTGCCGGTGATGATGGTGCCGACGCCTTGGCGGGCGAACGTGCGGTCGATGGCCAGCCATGCGGGGAGGAGTGGATTCGGATCCGGGATGGCGTTGACGGCATCGACAAGCGCTGTGCGGAGCTGGTCCATTCCCTGTCCGGTGATGGCGCTGACGGGGAGCATTTTCGCGCGGGCGAACGGTGTTGCGGCGAGGCTGCCTCTAATGTCATCCTCGACGAGGGGAAGTAATTCGGCATCGATGAGGTCGATACGGGTGATGGCGACGAGCATTTGTTCGATGCCCAGGGCACAGAGGAGCTCGATGTGTTCGCGGGTCTGTGGCATCGTTCCGCTGTCCGCCGCGACGACAAGCAATGCGATTTGAATTCCGCCGGCGCCGGCGAGCATATTGCGGATGAATTTTTCGTGGCCAGGGACATCCACGAATGAG
>CAIWTR010000078.1 GCA_903915615.1 uncultured Armatimonadota bacterium | reverse complement strand
GGCTTAGATAAAGAGGTGATAAATCATCACTTCCCTACGTGCCACACCACCGGTCGCCGAAGTCCCCAAGGCCAGGAATGATGTGCTTCACATTACAGACCGTTTTCAAGTCATACTGCACCGAAGCTGAAAAGCCTGCTGCGACACTAGCAAAGACAAAAAGAGTCCACTTCCCTACGTGCCACACCACCGGTCGCCAAAGTCCCCAAGGCCAGGAATGATGTACTTCACGTCATTCAAATGCGAATCAAGGGCTGCCGTGACAATACGGACATCCGGGAAGCGACCCTCAACCTCTGCGACGCCCTCTGGTGCAGCGACGATGCATCCAACGACCACCGCTGCAGCTCCGCGCTCCATACATCGCGCCACAACCTGGCCAACACTCCCACCGGTCGCGAGCATCGGGTCAAGGACAACCACAAAGGCCCCGGAGACATCGCCGATACGGTCCATATACCAATGCGCTTCCGCCGTGGTTTCATCACGGGCAAGCCCAGCGAACATCAACTCAGCATCCGGACACAGCTGCTCCACAGCACTGGTAAACGCAAGACCAGCGCGAAGCACAGGAACAACGACAAGGCGCCCCACGGGACGGCAGCCATCCGCTTCACCCACAGGCGTTGTAACCCGGACCGCATCGATGGGCATCGTGCGCAAGCACTCAGCAAGCACCATTAAAGCCACCCGCTGCGTCTGCTGGCGAAAGGCTGTTGTACACGTGTCCTGAGCCCTCAGTATCGTCAGGGCGACATCACTTACCGGATGTTTCATCTCATGCAACATGGTCAAGTGTATCCAATCCGGTTGGTTGATTGTGGCGATGCGCCAGCGTGATCCAGAGCGCAATCACGATCGCGACAACACAGGTGGAGAACAATGGCACGTAGCCGAGTCCCCCCGCAATGAGGGAGCCGATCACCGGTGCGATCGCCCTAGGGATGCTGGTGAGTGCCGAATAGAACGATGAGTACACACCAATGCGCTTAGCGCTGCCCGCCAGTTCCATCACGAGGTTCATCGCCACAATCCCAACGCCACTCGCAGATAGTCCCTGGAGCACAAAGACGAGGGTGTACCAGCTGGCTGACCGGCACACGATGGCATACAGCGCGCACACAACTCCCACAACCATCGACCACTTATAGACCTTGAAGTTGCCATACTTATCGGACAGATAGCCAAGATAAAGACTGCCCAATGATGATGACAGCAGCGTTACGGTTGTGTACGTGGCGAGGTGGCCATCCGTTGCTCCAAGCGACTCACGCCCATGGAGCACGAGGAATGGGACCATCATCGATGACAGCACAAACACAAGCTGCCCGGTCGTGAGCTGGCGGAACTTACTATCCGATGTCCAGACTTCTTTGTAAGCAGCGAGCGAATAGCTGTTGCCTGCCTGAGAGAGCATCGGCTGCTCACGCACCAGGAAGAGAGGAACCAAACTGACCATCAGGATCACAAACCCGATCACAAACCCGGCACTGTACCCGTGGGGAAAGCCATCGTTTTTGCCACTGAAGACAACATTGCGCATCAGGGCATCCACGCCGATGCTTAGTACACCCGCAATCCCTCCGGCAAAGCCGTAGAGACGGCCGCGCCAGTTTGTTGGAATAACTTTGCCAACGAGGACCCAGTAGGCGGGCATATTGATGCCCATAAAGAACATGTGAAGTGCAAAACAGCCAAACACCGCGGTCACAAACCATGTGGGTTTACTTGGTCCCCATGCCACCACAAACCAGGCAAGCGGTAACAATGCGACACGTTCACCGATGCCAACCCATCCGACGTAGTTTTTTACGATCGGCATTTTCGAGACCCAGCGTACGGCGAAGAGGCCAGGGATTGCTTGAATCACCATGATCATCGCAACCAGCAAGCCAACAGAAAGCTTATCCGCGCCGGCAGCCGCGAGCGCAACCGGAATCACCGTGGTCGTCGAAAAGAAAGCGTTACCAAGCGGGAAGCCGATGGCATCCATCAAACACATGATGAAGTTATTGGATCTTCGTTTTTGTGTGCCAAGCGACATTTTGCAAACCGTTCAACAAACAAAAAGCCGGGTCGCAAGCGACCCGGCATAGATTGATACCAGCAACAGCCGAAGGGATTAGACGCCCTTTGGAAGCGCCCGCTCACCAGCCAGAATGGCCTTGAATGCACGCGATGTAATCATACGTGCAGCAATCTTAATCTTCTTCGTTCCGCCATCCGGTGTAGGGACGGTTACGGTCTGAAGGTTGACATGGAACTTACGTGGCTTCTTTGGAGCACGCATTTCCCACATTCCACCGTGGTTATAGCGAACGTTACGTCCACTCTGCGATTTGCGACCTGTTAATGCACAGACTCGAGCCATGGTTACTTAGCCTCCCGATATGTGACGTGGCGGCGAACGACAGGATCGTACTTCTTGAGCTCGATACGTGCCGGATCATTCCGCTTATTCTTCATTGTGGTGTATGCATGTGCGCTCTCGGTTGAACGGAGCGTAATCACCAATCTATTTTCGCCGCTTTTCTTTGCCATTACTCTAATCCCATTGCTAGTAGTGCCAAGCGTGCATCATACCGACCAATTGCCGGACGATGCAAATTAAACTATAAAAACTATTCCGGAAGCCCAGCCAACATCCGATGCGTTTCATCCGCATACGTATGCAAGGGGTCTCCAAATTCAAGTTGCCGACCCTTGCCGGCATAGACAACATCCCAGTCAACCACATATTCCCGCGATTTGGCAGCAATTAATCTGCGAACTACGTTTGCACGCCCCTCAGCACGGGTCCCAACAGGCGGCGTTGACATCGCCTTCGCAATCTCAAAATCAGACACGAGACGCACCATCTCACCCGATTGCTCAAGCGCATGAAACAAACTTTGGTTGCGGTTAATGTTGTGATACTCGATGTCCAAACTCTGGAGGATGTCATCCGACCAGGCCACACCCTCACTCGCCACAAACTCTGTAAACAGCTTCTTCTTCGCAACCCAATCCAGGCGGTCCGCCAAAACCATCGGGTCACGCTCCAGCTGGTCAAGCGTCGACTCCCAGTTCGCCAAAACCCAATCCGTTTGCTCATCCACACCCGTCAAGCGCTTCTTGGCCGCCGACAGGTAGCGCCGCTGCAAGTCAATCGCCGAGATCGTCGTACCGTCCGTAAGCGTCACCAACCAACGATAACTGCCATCCCGGCTAATCGAACGCAGCGCCTCCAACGGATCCTGAATCTCAACATCACGGCCAATCAGACCATCCTCAAGAAGACTCAACACCGCGCTTGTCGTTCCAACCTTTAGCGCTGTAGCGTAGTCACTCATGTTCGACTCGCCAAACAAAATGTGCAGGCGGTTGTACGTCGCGTTCTGGTAATAACTATCCCACTTTGGATTGATGATCGCGCGGTTAAACCGCACACGACTCGCAATCGTCCGGATGATATGGTCCGCACGCTGACTCAGCTGAAAGTCAACCGAGTTATCAAGCTCAACGCCGTAGAAATTCGAAATCCACTGGTAGTCAACATCGTGGTCACTGATCGTCATGATCGAGTTTTCCAGCGAGCTGAAATTCAGCCGGTGGCCACCAACACGCCCGACTCCCGCAAAAATCTGACGCGTCACCAAAAAGGGAATCAGCCCACGTAAGCTCGCCCGGAAAAACTCTTCATCCGCCATCGAGACCAGGTAGTTCTCATGACAGCCAAATGTGTGCCCGCCAAAGTGATCCACACTGTTGTTGTGGAACGAAACGGCATCCGTAAGACCAAGGTCATCAAGAAATGACTGTAACAGCCACTGACCAGCCTTATGGTGGCGGCATACATCCAAAATGGATGAACACTCCGCCGTCGCGTACTCCTCATGGTCGCCGACAGCATCTACATAAAGACGGCCACCGTTTAAGAGAAAGCCTCCTGAACGGGCGGGCTCAAATGAATAATCCCGCGCATGGAGGTCGATAACTCCCCACTTCTTTTCATAGAAGCAGTGGTCGCGTACCAGGTGCACAATCGTTTCAGGAGTCCCAACCTGATCATCACGGACCAGACAGCCAAACTCGGTTTCAATACCAATCACGCGCCGTTCCATGCTCGCCACACTCCTGTCGCCCAAAACACCAATTGGCAGGTGCCCGATTCTATCAAACAACCATCTCATGAGCGGTCCTGCATATGACTGACCGCAACAGTGCTTTACTACCCGATTTCAAACCCTGTTCGCGACGTTGAATTACGCCCAAGCGATATACTGCTCCCCGATGAACACCTCTGTGCAAACCGACGAAACCCCTCGCTACCCATTCCGCGAAATCGAGCGTACGTGGCAAAAGCGCTGGGCCGATGCCGATATCTACAAAGTCGATACGTCATCCACGAAGCCAAAGTTCTACACACTGGTAATGTTCCCATATCCAAGCGGTAGCGGCCTTCATGTCGGACATGGAAAGAACTACATCCCCGGCGATGTCCTAGCGCGCCACATGCGGATGAAGGGCTACAACGTCCTCAACCCGATGGGCTGGGATGCATTTGGTCAGCCAGCCGAACAGGATGCCATCAAGCGCGGAGTCAACCCGCGTACCGTTGTTCCTCAGCTCGCCGCAGAATACCGTCGCCAGCTCGAGACCCTCGGCGTCTCCTATGACTGGTCACGCGAAATTAATTCAACGGAGCCCGCTTACTACAAGTGGAATCAATGGGCATTTCTTCTGCTCCTCGAGCGCGGCTTGGCCTACCGTGACAACGCCCCCGTCAACTGGTGCGTCAATGAAAGCACCGTCCTCGCCAACGAAGAAGTCGTGGATGGCAAGTGCTGGCGCTGTGATGGACCCGTTGTCCAAAAGCCTCTCCCACAGTGGAAATTCAAAATCACCGCCTACGCCGACAAGCTGATCGCCGGACTCGACACCATCAACTGGCCTGAAGGCGTCAAAACCCAACAGCGTGAATGGATTGGCCGCTCGGAAGGCGCAGAAGTCGACTTTGCAGTCTGCGGCCATTCATCGGCAAACATCACCGTCTTCACCACCCGCCCAGACACCCTCTGGGGCGCGACATTCCTCGTCCTGGCACCGGAACACCCGCTCGTCGCCACGATTACGACAGATGACCAAAAGTCCGCAGTCAATGACTATATTGATGCAGCAAGCCGTGCATCCGAGCAGGACCGGACGGCCGAGAACCGCCCAAAGACCGGCGTCTTCACAGGAGCCTACGCAAAGAACCCAGTCAATGGCGAAGACATCCCAATCTGGATCGCTGACTACGTCCTCACCGGCTACGGAACCGGCGCGATCATGGCCGTCCCCGCACACGATCAGCGTGACTTTGACTTTGCAAAAGCCATGGGGCTGGCGATTCGGCTTGTGTACCGTGAATCCGATGACCAAACGGATGACGCCATCACCGCAGCCTTC
>CAIWTR010000077.1 GCA_903915615.1 uncultured Armatimonadota bacterium | reverse complement strand
CGCAGCCGCAGGCCTCGTTGGAACCACAGTTGTTAAACCTGGGTTTGGCAAGTCGTTTGGGTCGGCTGCACACGATTACGGCGCTGTGCTTCCGGGCTCTGCACCTGGTATCGCTGTCGTAGCTCCGCAGGAAAAGATTCGCGTCGCCCTCATCGGATGCGGTGGACAGGGAAAGGCCAATCTACGTGTATTCATGCAGCAACCGGATACGCTGGTCACCGTTGTTTGTGATCCGGATGCGAACCGAATGCGCGAAGCCGCCGATATGGCCGAAGACCGCTACGATGTGCGACCAGCAGAAGTCAAAGATTACCGCAACGTCGTAACCCGCAAGGATGTCGATGTCGTTATCGTGGGAACACCTGATCACTGGCACGCTCTCCCGATGATTGCTGCTTGTATGAATGGCAAAGATGTCTTTTGTGAGAAGCCTATCTCCCACAACATCATGGAAGGTCGCCAAATGGTCGACTTCGCCACGCACTACAAGCGCATCGTTCAAGTTGGAACATGGCAGCGAAGTCAGCAACAGTTTCTCGATGCTGTTACCTATGTCCGTAGCGGAAAGCTTGGCAAAATCAATGTCTGCCGTGCGTGGAAGATTCAAGCGCCTAAGGCTGCTGTTCTTGGCAAAGTAGCGCCATCTGAACCTCCAAAGGATGTCGACTATGACCTCTGGGTTGGACCAGCCGCGATGGTTCCCTACCAGTCAAATAGACTTCACTACAACCACCGCTGGTACTACAACTTCGCCGGTGGAATGGTCGGTGACTGGGGCGTCCACATGATGGACATCGTTCTCCTCGGAATGTCAAAAACAGACAACCTTGTTCAGCCATCCAAGGTCACATCCCTTGGTGGAAAGTTCTACGTAGGGCCTGAGGATGACCGTACAACCCCGGATACCCTTATGACCCTCTACAACTTTGACAACTGGATTATGGACTGGGAAGTGCACGTCGGCGATCAGGCAGTCGGTGTAGATGGCGGACGCGACCACGGTGCACTGTTCATCGGGTCCGAAGGTCGTTTGCTTGTCGACCGTGCCGGATGGAGCATCTTTGATGCACAAGGCAAGCCCGTTGAAAAGCCTGCTCCAAAGGATTGGGGTGGAACGATGAATGGTCTGGGAACACACGTTCGCGAGTTCCTAAACTCGGTGAAAACCCGCGGGACCACACGTTCAAATGTTGCATCAATGCACCAGACGACAACCGTTTGCCACCTTGCAAACCTCGCTTACCTCAGCGGTGAAACCCTGCACTGGGATACGGCGACAGAGAAGGTTACAAATGTGCGTAAAGCCATGGATGAGCTGCCGTACAAGCGTAAGAACCGTAAAGGGTTTGAGCTACCTAAACTCGGCTAAAGGTAACGGATGGCCACTAAGCTTCGGATTATCACAAAGAACCACGATGGCCGTGTTCTTACAAACAACAATATCTGGACATCTGACTCCAGATCTTTGATGTATGACACACGGTCTGACCGGCTTGGCGACATCTTTGATGGCACCCGAATCATGCAGGTTGATGTCCAATCGGGTGAGGAGCAATGCGTCTACCTCTCCAAACATGGCGCTGGCTGCGGAGTCGTCACGACACATCCATTTGATGATCGCTATGTGTTCATCGCTGGACCAGAGAATCCGACATCAGACTGGACCTACGGCCCAACACACCGGCAAGGCAAGATTGGGCAACGGTCGACTCCCTACACCTCTCACCCGATGGATGCGCGTGAACTTGCTGAACGCCCGACTGCCGGCGCACTCCGTGGCGGGACGCACGTGCACATCTGGCACCCAAAGGGCGACTGGCTACGATCTACCTATAATGACGCTCTAAAGTCGCCACAGGTGAGAGATATCGCGGTTCATATTCCCGGAACCGTGGATGTGCCATCAACACATGCACGCAACCATAGCGGAACGTATCATTCCTTTATCGTCACCGATACCGTTGATGTGCCATCCAGTCCAGAACAGATCACCCGTGCTTATGAAGAGACCTGGTTAGGTTCAAAAAGACAGCTTGCATTTATGGCAGACACTGTCATTCAGGGCGATGTGTTGACCGATGTATTTCTGGTTGACGCCAGTCCCCTGACATTAGCATCCAGCCACTCCTTTGATCAAGCGAACAGAATCAAGCCACCGGCAGGCATTACGCAGCGACGATTGACTCGCTTTGCTGAAACAGACTTGCGCATCGTCAAGAAACCGCGGCACTGGCTGGTCGCATCCCCGGATGGCAGTACGCTTGCGGTGCTCCTACAACAAAAGAGCAATCCACCTCAGCTCTTT
>CAIWTR010000076.1 GCA_903915615.1 uncultured Armatimonadota bacterium | reverse complement strand
TTACAGCGGCTATTCCGAGACTGATCAGAATGTGCTGGATGTTCATTTTGCACCACCTTTAGATGCCGCAGCCCGAACCAAATGGAGCTGGCGTGCAATAAACGATCTGTCGGATGCGGTTATCCATGGACGTTGAAGGAGGGAATGCAACAACGTTTGCGCCAAGGCATAGCGCTTACCGAGGAGAGCCCGCCGGGCATCCCGATATGTTTCCGTGCGACGAAGAGCCGCAGTGATCACGACACCCGGATGGCGCGATGCGACTGCGTTGATAGCCGGGGCTGGAGACTGCTTGGAGGAACCAAAACAGGTGATGGCAAAGGCCACCACAAAAGAGACGAGAGTTACCATTTTCAGCACCTTGGAGCGGGAGCTGTGGTTTGGTTTTCCTCTGAAAAGATTGTGAATCAACAGAGGTGTACAGATGTATCCGATGTAGCAGAGGCACCGCAATTATCACAATTGAGTACGGCGGATGCGTTGATGTCCACTCCTAATCCTAAACAATGCCGTTGCTGAGAGAGAACTCGGCATAAGAATCATCTTTAAAAATCCGTAATGTGGTTGGACTTGTACTTCGAAATGCATTTGTCACAGGTGTGCGCCGTTCGGTGGCAAATCGAGTATAAAGATGTGAGAAATGGCACAAAAGTTGTGCCGTGATAAACCAAGCGGAGGACCGCCAGTTGTTGAAGCGGCAAGCGAATTCGGTGCAAAATACGGCCTGGGTGGGGACCATTCTGGCATCCACAATCATGCTCAGCGGCTGCTTTGGGAACAAAGGCCTCCCGCAACCTGGCACGCCCGAGTATAAACAAACCGTCTCGGCATTTACCATCGGAACCGTTGCCCTCGAGACGGCTAACCTCAACTTAATCGAGCCAAATCTCAAGAAGTCAACCGAGCTGGCACCGGGAGAGCCTGCAACGTGGGCAAACCTTGGCTTGCACTTCCTCCGCACAAACCGGACACCGGAAGCCGAAGCCGCGATCAAGAAGGCAAATGAGCTTGGCGGCACGAGTGAAGGCCTGACGATGCTCTCCGGCTTGGTGGCGGAGAAAAATGGCAAGTTCGGCGATGCCCTTTCCCTCTACCGAAAGGCTGCGGATGCCAATCCACGCAATGTAAAAGCTTGGTACCTCGTGGCACAAATGGCTGACCGCGAGAGTGGTGCCGACCGCGTCAAGATTATGGCGGAGGCGCAGGACAAAATCATCGCGATTCTCCCTGGCAACACAAAAGCGCTCCTCGACCGAATCCGTACCGCAGCCGATGCAAGCGATCGGGAGACGATTACCAAGTGCATCAACGCGTTTGGTACACGTACCAATGAATGGCCTGAACGTGCCCGAGCGCTGTTTGGTGACCTGCAGCGTTCAGCCGCAAGTGGCGCACCGATGCTCATCAAGCGCACCACCGCGATGCTGGAAAATACCCTAGGGCAGTATCCAGACTTTCAGGCTAGCAAGCGCGAAATCGCTTTTGAAGGAGCAAATGTTGGCCAGCCCCTCGCACGCTTTGTAAAGCTGCAAAACCCTCCAGCGACCGCATCCGCACCGGATACTGCGCTTGCCTACACGCCAGCCACATCAGGTAACAGCGGCGCAGCGGACTACGTGACGGCAATCGCATTGGATGAAACATCCGATCCTGTTGTGATCTCCGCAACGGGCGGCAAGCTCTCCGCAGGAACCGCAAACGTTACAGTACCCACGGGTGTTCAGTCCGTTGTAGCAACAGACCTCGATGATTCCGTCGGCCAGCTCCGCAACGACAACAGTCCACGTGACTTTAAGCTTGACTTGGTCGTGGCATCCAAAGGAGGCCTCCGGGCACTGGACTACACGGGTGGAAAGCTCACCGACCGCACGGCAAAAGCCGGACTTTCGAGTCTCGCTGCCGTGCCGGTAAACGGAGCT
>CAIWTR010000075.1 GCA_903915615.1 uncultured Armatimonadota bacterium | reverse complement strand
GATAACATTTTGGAAACGGGAGTGTTTACGCTCAGCATGGTCACCGCCGACCTGATCGAGCAAATGAATGCCAGCAGCGCGACGGTTCCGGCATCGGTATCCGAGTTTGATGAGACAGGCTTAACACCGGTTCAGGGAACGTGGGTCAACGCACCCTATGTTGGAGAAGCGCATGTCACGAGTGAGTGCCGAGTCCTTCAAACGATTCCCCTTGGAAATACAACGCTGGTGATTGGTGAGATTCTTGGTTTTCATATGTCAGAAACATGGGATGCCAAAGAGGGCGTGCCCGCGCATGTCGGACGGCTGTCGTCGACAAACTACATCCTGACATCAGGTGAACAGGTCAGCCTGCCTCGTCCGGAATAGGCGGACAGTTGGTTTCAATCCATTCGTGCGCTGCGGGTGTTTGCAGGATGGTTACATTTCCATCCGCCTGCTCTGACCAGATGGCTGCCGTCGTGGATGCGGTCATTGCGACGGAAATCTCAGATCCAGCAAGGTCGCTCAGGCAGACACTTTCAATGGCTTGGACGCCGCACGGGATGATGTGCCGGAAGCCAGAGAGGCTTTCTTTGGTCACATTGATGGCAAAGCCGTGCATCGTCACCCACTGCTTGATGCGCACACCAACCGCTGCGACATATTTACGGCCCAGCCATATACCGGCGTGAAAGTCGACCGTGTGCAAGCCCGGGACGCCGAGGCGTTCTCCCACACGAAGCACATTGGTTTCAAGACCGGCTATGTAGCCGCGAACATCACGGTTATTTTCGCCCAAATGGATAATCGGATAGCCGGTGAGCTGACCTGGCCCATGGTAGGTCATGTCTCCCCCCCGGTTCGTCCCGTAGAGGGCAACTCCTTGGTCACCGAGTGACTCCGTGGATGTCAGCAAGTTCGCATTTTCAGCGGTCTTGCCGTACGTGATCACAGGTTCATGCTCAAGGAGAATAAGGACATCAGGGATGGTGCCAGCGCGGCGTGCGGCGGCGATGCGTTCTTGAATCTCGAGACCCTGCGGATAGGTAACCGCAGGGCCATTTGTGAAATCTAGGATCACCAACGCTGCCTGATTCATCAATCAGACATTGCTCGGGAGCTTTGCAGCACGGATCTCAACCAGTTTTCGGTCGAGCGCAATCCGGGCATCTCCGAGCTTCTGCTCGAGAATTGTCAGCTCATTTTCATCGAGGCGGTCGATCTTGATCTCAGCGATTGCATCCACGATGCGCTCAGCGATTCCAGCCATCGCCCCCGCCGGGCTTGGCGCGGTTGTCGAAATACGACCTGTGATAACAGGAATTTCAGCGATATCGGCATCCAGGATGCGATCCGCCAGCTCCGGGAAATCGCGTACGGCACGGGCAACGCGTGCGGTGTCATCGGATGACAACTTTTCTCCGCGCACCTTTTGCACAACACGTTCCTGAAGCTCAGGCTCTTCGTTCAGCTGGCGCAAAAAGCGGGCATGCTTTTCAGTGATCTGGCCATCCGCTGGGCGGTTTGGGCTTGAGACGACCTGTTCGGCGATGGCTTCCGGGAGGTCGAGGAGGTCAAGAAGATGTCCAACCATCCGGTCAGACAGCCCAAGACGCTGCGCAACTTCCTTGTTCGTCCCTTGAATTTCTTGCTTGAGAATCTTGATCGCGTTGGCTTTATCTACCGGCGCAAGGTCTTCCCGCTGGAGGTTTTCGATCAGCTGTTCGCTGCGACGATCGATGGCATCCGCTGGGCGTACCAGACAAGGAACTTCATCGAGGCCTGCGAGCTGACTGGCTCGCCAGCGTCGCTCGCCCGTGACGATTCGGTACGCATCCACACCAGCGAGTGGCACAACGGTGATTGGGTTGAGCACCCCGTGTTGGCGCAGGGAATCCGCAAGCCCAGCAAGTCCGGTTTCATCAAAAACCTTCCGGGGCTGATCCGGGTCCTCGACGATTTTATTGATAGCGATGCGGCGTAGTTCCAATGAATGCTCCTGATACGAATATCGTGTTGATGTGCAACACGCCTGCCATTCTACTCGCAAATGGATGCCGTCCCCGGAAAGGCAGTGAACAGATATCTACTGAAAATTTTCGTGATGTCAACGTATCTGACACACTCTAACCGTTTGCTATCCAGCAAGTGGCATCAACCTTTGGTAGATGCAGTCGTCACCAAGTGCTGCAGTTGTTCAGTAACTAACATCCCGGTGACCTCGTAGCTAAAGACATCCCGGTACAAAGAAAGCGCCGCCTGTGCGCGTCGGTCCCAGTCATGACGGTTAGAGAGCTGTTTGGTGAGTGCGGCGGTGAGTGCACTCTCGGATGTATCAGCTGCCAAGGTGAATGCAGAGGCGTATTCGCTCCCCTCCTCAAACAGCGCGACGGTGCTATCTCCAGCATTCGAGACAACCGGGATTCCATGCCCAAGTGCCACGCTCATGGATGAACGGCGGGTCGAAATGCCATCCGAAAAGGGACACAAAAATGCATCCATACACATAAACGCATCGGAGACGCCGCGGGCATCCAGGATACCCGTTCGGACCACGGTCACCCCCGGGATGCCATCTGGTATCGCTTTTCCTATTCCCCCGACGGCAAGAAGTGTCAGTGGTCCGACCTCTGCTGCGGCTTTCGAAAGGATAGCAGCTAGGCCATCCACGCCTTTGGAAACATGCGGCATCCCGAAAACGCCAACGACCGTGACATCATCCGGCAGATTTCTCTGAGCCCGTGCCTCGGTTCGTGAAATGTGAGGCTGGCCTGCACTGGAGCCTATCGGAACGCAGGTTACATCCACCCCCGGGCGAACCATTTGCTCGATATCGTTCATCCACGGGCCAGTTGAGACAAAGACCTGATCGGCTTGTTTTAGAATCGATGCGTACATCGGTCGCTGCCAAGCAGACATAATCGTGAAGCGCCAGGGCCAGAGCGGTACGTGGCGTTCATGAATCATCACGGCAAGCTTGATAGTCGGAGAGACAGCCCTAATGCGCCTCCGGAGCGAAAGCAGTGCAAGATTCCGCCCCCATTTGCCGTAGCAGAATGGGTTGTAGTGGATGTAGACGACATCGATGCCAGCGCGTGCGGCATCAACAATGGCATCGATGACCGAGGACGCGACCTTGGGATTCCACGATGGCTTTATCGCGACTCCCGGGATGTCGGCGTAATTGGTTCCACTAGGGACGATGCAAGTCACGGAGTGGCCCATCGCCGCAAGGGATTCCGCCATTAGCGCCGCGTGGTCCCCGATGCCATCGACGACGGGTGGCAGCGCGGAGGAGACCATTAAGATGCGCAATGGTTTTCCGGCCATCTTAGATGATGTCGGCAAAGGTCCGTTCCATGCTGCGGAAGACGGTGATGCCAGTAATGAGCATCACGATGGTGGTACCTACGGAGATTGCAAGCAGGTTTCCACTTGGGAGCGGCGTTCCGAGAAGGGATGCACGGACGAGCTCAAGGTAACCGGACATCGGGTTGAGGAGCATAAACCAGACAAGTTTGCCGGTGTAGAGGGATGCGGGAACGATTACGGGTGAGCCCCAGAAGAGAAGCTGCACCATTACCGGCAGGATGTGTTGAACATCCCGATATGGCACCGTCAATGCCGAAACCAGAATGCCTGCTCCAATCGCAAGGAGCATAATTCCTAGCATCCCGATGGGAAAGAGCACGAGCATCACAGTTGCTTTGACGCCAAGAATTACAGCAATCACTGCGAACACGGCGGTAGCGATAAGGGCATCGAGGAGGGCGCCGGGAACGACGGACAGCGGAAGGATAAGCCGTGGGAAGAAAATCTTGCTAACAAGCTGGGTGTTTCCGACGAGACAGTTACCGCTTTTCGTCAGGATCGCTTG
>CAIWTR010000074.1 GCA_903915615.1 uncultured Armatimonadota bacterium | reverse complement strand
GAGAACGCCTGGCCGGTGTGATACGCAATATGAAAGACCATATAGTCGGCAAACTGACCGAATGTCTCCCCTGGGCCGTTGAATGCAAGTGCGTCATCCCGCTCGGAAGTGGATGCCAGGAAGACTGCTTTGACATCTCGTTGGACACGATCGACTTCGGCAGCAACATCGGCGACGGTCATCGCGAGCTGAACCGGAGCGCCAACCGTCGTCAGGTAGTAGGAGGCATCCTTGACGGCAAGCGGCGACACCAACATCGGAGCAGACACGACTTGGCTTGCGTAAGACGTTAGGCAATAAACGATGTGACAGGCGATTTCGCCGATGCTGAGCAGGTTTGTGTGTGGACGAACCCAGAGATTGGCATCATTTAGGTCTTCAAACACGAGGGAAAACTCCCAGAAACCGGAGTCCCACGCTTGCGATTGCGTATCTAAAAAAGACATGTCAGATTCTAGCACGGTGGCCAACGCGCGGATGCGATCCAAGAAACACGAAAAAATGGGGAGGCATTACTGCCACCCCATTTTGGTTTCGTTCACACAGCCGGCACTAGCCGAGCTTTGCGAGCGCTTCCTTGACCAGACCAGGGATTTCGCTGGTCGAGTCGGCAACTGGTACACCAGCTGCGTTGAGCGCTTCAATCTTGCTCTCGGCGGAGCCGCTGTTGCCGCTGACGATTGCGCCAGCATGGCCCATACGCTTGCCTGGAGGTGCGGAGCGTCCACCGATGAACCCGATGACAGGCTTGGTCATGGTCTTGATGAATTCTGCGCCAGCTTCCTCATCGGAGCCGCCAATCTCACCCACCATCACGACAACCTTGGTCTCAGGATCCTTCTCGAACTCAGCAAGGACATCTACAAAACGCATTCCCAGAATCGGGTCACCACCGATACCGACAGCGCTTGTCTGGCCAATGCCTGCACGTGTCAGAGCATCCACGATTTCGTAAGTCATGGTGCCAGAGCGGGAAACCAGTCCGACAGGACCTGCGGTGAAGATGTTTTGCGGGATGATACCGATCTTCGCCTGGTCGACGGAGAGCAGGCCTGGGCAGTTGGACCCGATGACCTTGACGCCCTTGGTGCGCTTGATGTAGTCGGTTGCGGTGACCATGTCTTGCTGTGGGATGCCATCCGTGATGCAGACGATGAGCTCGACGCCGCTTGCGGCACCCTCAACGATGGACTCTGCGGCGAAGCGTGGCGGAACCACAACGAAGTGTGCATTTGCGCCGGTCGCATCCACAGCTTCCTTGACGGTGTCAAAGACGGGGACGGTGTAGGTTCCACATGCGGATGTCCATGTCTGGCCACCCTTGCCTGGAGTTACCCCTGCAACAACCTGTGTGCCGTAAGCAAGCATCTGGCCGCTGTGGAAGGTGCCTTCCCGTCCAGTGATGCCGGAGACGACAACCTTGGTATCTTTGTTAATCAAAATCGACATTGCTTATCCTCTTATGCTAATCGATTGACCGCTTGAAGAAGTAGTTGAAGAGAACTTCCACGACTTCAGAGTCCTGGCCTTCTTCATGACCGTTATCGGCATCCACAAACACCTCGGTGTTTACGACCTGCAGAAGCTCCCAGCCTTCCGCGCCGAGCTCATTCATCATTTCCATGTCTTCATCCATGTCTTCGCCGGTCGTCGTTCGGATGGTGTATTCCCACTTTGCCATATCGGTATCTCCTCTAATGCGGCCTGAGCGTGTCTAGTCGTTTCCGACCAGGCTGACAATCTTCTGTGCTGCTTCCTGCATCGTAGCTGCAGGAATCAGGTCTGTATCCTTGAGCAACGCAAGGCCTTCTTCGGCATTGGTTCCTGCGAGACGGACGACCAAGGGGACCTTGATATCGAGGGATGCACAGCCTTCGATGATGCCCTTTGCGACTTCATCTCCACGGGTGATTCCACCGAAGATGTTGATCAACACACCCTTGACATTCGGGTCGGAGAGAACGAGATCCAGCGAGTTGCGGACGAGCTCAGCCTTGGCTCCACCACCGATATCGAGGAAGTTTGCAGGGATTCCACCAGCACGCTTCACTTCATCCATGGTTCCCATGACTAGGCCTGCACCGTTACCGATGATGCCTACATTGCCATCCAGGTGGACGTAGTTAGCGATACCGCGGCGGCGCGCTTCCTTCTCGTAGTCATCCATTTCATCTGATTCGCCAACAAGCGCGGCGAAGTCTGGATGACGGTACATCGCGTTGTCATCGATTTCGATTTTGGCATCGCCAGCGATGAACTCGCCTGCGGATGTCACGACAAGCGGGTTGATTTCAGCGAGGGTGCCATCGCCTTCG
>CAIWTR010000073.1 GCA_903915615.1 uncultured Armatimonadota bacterium | reverse complement strand
TGTGACCACGCCTGAGCCCCTGCCGCAGGACAGTGCCCTTTGGGGTCACCCAAATGTGCATATCACTTGCCACAGTAGCGCTTGGACTGATGGTCTTCGTGTGAGGCTGTTGGATCTTTTCGTCGACAACCTGCGTCGCTATGTAAGTGATGAGCCGCTACTTAATGTCGTAGATTTCAAACGCGGGTATTAATTCTGCGAGAACGAAGTGGTCCCGTCGCTATAGACTCGGCTTGCGTCTAAGGAATACCGAAGTCCAACGCAGCTTGGGCGACGGGGGCATAGCTTCGTCTGTGAATGGGGCACGGTCCGTGTTCCCGCAGTGCTTTGAGATGAACGGGACTTGGATACCCCTTATGTCCATCAAAGCCGTAAACAGGGTACGTCCCATGTGCATCGACCATGATGCTGTCTCGGATAACAATGTGCTCCGGTCGCTATCGACTCGGCTTGCGTCTAAGGAATACCAAAGTCCAGCGCAGCTTGGGCGACGGGGGCATAGCTTCGTCTGTGAATGGGGCACGGTCCGTGCTCCCGCAGTGCTTTGAGATGAACGGGACTTGGATACCCCTTATGTCCATCAAAGCCGTAAACAGGGTACGTCCCATGCGCATCGACCATGATGCTGTCTCGGACAACCTTTGCCAGAATAGATGCTGCGGCGATGGATACGGACTTGTTATCACCTTTTACGATTGATGTACACCGACTGTGTAACCCAGGCACTGGGCTGCCATCGACGAGGACAGCATTGGGGACGATGGACAATGCATTTATGGACCGGCGCATCGATGCCCATGTCGCCTGAAGGATGTTGATTCTGTCAATCTCATCAACGGGGCCGATATCAACATGCCATGCCAGTGCATTTTCCTTGATGACTTCCGCCAGCACTAATCGCTTCTTTTCAGTTAGCTTTTTAGAATCCTTGATTTCGATGTTTGTGTAACCAGCTGGAAAGATGACCGCTGCAGTAACGACAGGGCCTGCCAAGGGACCACGCCCCACCTCGTCCACGCCTGCAACATACAGCCATCCGTTGGCCTGACATTGCACTTCATAGAAGGTCATATCGTGTGTCATTGAATAAACTTTGTTCGTGAAAACGGGTAAATGACTGCATCCGCGCGGCCAATGATGCGCTCGATGGGAACGCTTCCCCAGCGGTGGCTATCGTGAGAGTCGTTCCGGTTGTCTCCAAGAACATAGACATGTCCGGGTGGAATGACATGGTCCACATCGATATAGTCAGGGTCTTCTCGAATGTAAAGCTCAGTGAGGACGGTGCCGTTACGTCGAACGTGCCCCGGTGTGATTAGCAGTTTTCTGATTCCAGGAAACAGCTCACGCACCTCTTGAATATCAATTTTTCTCTTTCCAGTCCAAAGTCCATCCTTTGTAAACAAGATAGGAGCGCTTGATGAATCGATGAGATTCTTCGTGAGCAGAATCGCCCGGACATCCGTGTGGTTGAGAACGGTGCCATCCACATTCATACTGCCAGGTTCGATCGCGATGTGATCACCGGCAATTCCGATTACCCGTTTTATGAACTCTTGTTCCCGTTTGTCGGCAGCTACAGGAGCACGGAATACGACAACATCACCGTATTGAACAGGAGCCATGCGATAGACGATTCTGTTCACAACAATCCGGTCGTTGATGTCGAGAGTTGGTTGCATCGAGCCTGTCGGAATATGGAAGGTGAGGACGATAAAGGGCCTGATTATTAGGAAAACGAGTGCCACTGCAATTTGAATCGTCTCGATGATTTCGGTGAGAACACGAAAAACGGCTGACCGATCTCCTTTCCAGGAGACACGGACAGCCGTGAGGAGGGCAAGTATTGAGACAACAACGGGTAACGGAAGTGTTGAAAGCTTATCGGTTAAGGGCTCCACTTAACGTTGCGTTGCTCTCACGTACTTACTTGTCGGCGAAGCGACCGTTGCGGTCTTCCTTGATTCGAGCAGCCTTACCAACGCGATCACGCAGGAAGTAAAGCTTGGAACGTCGGACTGAACCGCGGCGGATAACTTCAATCTTGTCAATTCTCGGCGAGTGCACAAGGAATGTACGCTCGACACCAACACCGTTGGTTACTTTGCGTACCAAAACGGTATCTCGGATACCTTCACCACGGCGTGCAAGAGCAACGCCTTCGAAGATCTGGATACGTTCCTTACCACCCTCAACAACCTTAGCGTGGACACGAACAGTGTCTCCACCGCGGAAGCGAGGAACATCGGTGCGCTTTTGCGCATTTTCAATCGCACGAATAATGGTTTCGTTTGCCATAATACTAACTCCGTAAACCGACGGTTGAATCCGTTGGTCGGTTTCGGCCGTTCCCAAGAGGTCGACCCCGGCAATCATGCTGGTTGGGACATTGGAAGCGTCGCCACGACAATCTCTTGCCGCCTTGGTGAAAATCTGTTCACCGGACAGGGGACCAAAGTCTGTTAGGACTCTCCGAGCCTGTCAAAGGTGTCGATCCGCTTCCGGTCTTCCTTCGACAATGGCATCAACCTTTCCCAGAGATCTGGACGACGGGAGCGCGTGCGCACAAGCGCCTGCGTTCTCCGCCAATCTTCAATCTTGGCGTGGTGACCCGACAATAGAATATCAGGAACTTTGTGCCCGCGAAAGTCTGCGGGACGTGTGAAATGCGGGTATTCCAATGTTCCTGCCGAGAACGACTCGTCCGCTGGACTATCATCGTTACCAAGGACGCCTGGAATCAATCTGCAGACAGCATCGATGACAATCAGTGCTGCAGGTTCACCACCCGTAAGGACATAGTCTCCAACCGAAAGCTCCCGGTCTATCCAGTGCTCACGAACTCGCTCATCAATGCCTTCGTAATGGCCACAAACGAGTGTAATTCCGTTTAGTTCGGAGAGCTCAGCAGCAATCGCTTGGGTTAGCGTTGATCCGGCTGGTGAGAGGTATATGACAGGGGAGTCTTCTGTGCCTGTCTCTTTGGATGCTTCTATCGCAGCAACCAGAGGTTCGGTCTTCATCACCATCCCCGCGCCACCGCCAAAGGGATAGTCATCAACCGTTTTGTGTTTGTTCGTCGAGTAATCGCGCGGGTTGATGACTTGGACGTCGATAATCCCGGCGGCGATGCCGCGTCCGAGAATGCTGTGGCTAACCGCTTGGAGGATGAACTCAGGGAACAGGGTTATTACGCGTACACAGAACCGTTTGACAGGTGCTTCGTTAGAGCTCATCGACCCGGAGGCCCGGTACATCCCGAACGGTGATCACCTTGTTTGCGATATCCACACTAATGACGAACTGCTCAACTGCAGGAATCATAGCGACATCTGTTTCATAGACATCGTTGTTGTGGGCATTGACGTGCACTGTATGCACGATTCCAAAGTCCCTGCCAGTGTCTGTCGTTACTGAACAGCCTTCGATATCGAAAGCGTAAAACTCATCCGGCGGGAGTTCAGGGAGCTCTTCTTTGAGTGCCCGTAACGTGTATCCGTGAAGATGCTCAGCTTGGTTTCGGTCGATGCCGTTAAGCAGAACCAGCCAGCTGGGGGGATGGTGACGAACCGATGCCACTACTGCTGGGGCTTCTACACCATCGGGAGAAACGAGCCGGAGCGACTTGAATGACTTGATCAGAGGCATCCGGGCGAAGTGAGCCATGACTTTGACTTCGCCCCGTATACCAAAAGGCGCAGCGATTGTTCCAATAAGTACGGATGAACTATCCACTAGACGAAACTCGCTTCACGCCAACGAATAAAACCATGTGGTTTTTGCTATGCAAGAATTTCAACGTATACTTTACGCTTGTCTTTCATGGCAACTGCCTTGACAAGGGTACGAATCGCATTGGCAATACGCCCTTGCTTTCCAATAACCTTTCCCAAGTCATCAGGTGAGACGCGCACTTCATACGTCGTCGAATCATCACCCGTAATCTCGGACACCTCAACGGCATCCGGATTATCTACCAGCTCTTTTACCAGAAATTCAACAGTCGATTTCAACGGTGGACCTTCTTTGACCGACTAAAGTTTAGCCTTCAGCCTTTGTCGTTGCTTCAATCAAACCGCTCTTCAAAAGGATGTGGTGGACCTTATCTGTCGGTTGAGCGCCAACTCCAAGCCAATAGCGCAGGCGATCTTCTTTAAGTTCCACAACTGGAGCAACATCAGCTGCAACCATTGGATTGTAATAGCCGAGCTGTTCGATGAAGCGGCCATCACGCGCACGGCGGACATCTGCTGCAACGATGTGGTAGAACGGGCGCTTCTTGGCGCCGTCACGGCGCAAACGAATCTTAACCATATGCTTTCCTAATTTCCCTCAAACCCAGTTTACGGCATTGGTAGCCGAAACATCGCCTAACGAACAAACGGAGGACGGATCCGTCCAGATGGACCTCCACCCTTACCCTTCTTCGCTGGACGCCGCTGACCTGGCATTCCAGGGAGAGCAGGCATTCCAGACAACCCGGGCATCTTACCACTTGAAAGACCTTTCATCAGGTTTCTCATCTGTTCAAATCGGTTCAATGCCATATTAACATCAGAAACAGGTACGCCGGAGCCGCCTGCGATACGTTTACGACGACTTCCGTTGATTATTTCAGGATTTTTTCGTTCCTTTGGGGTCATGCTTCGGACGATGGCCTCGAACTTCGCCATCTCCTTTTCACCCGCACCAAAGTCGACATCCTTGAGCTGAGACCCAACCCCTGGAATCATTTTCAACAGCTGCTCGAGGGGACCCAGCTTTCGCATCTGCTGCATTTGCTCAAGGAAATCCTCAAAATCGAATTTGCCTTGCCGCAGCTTCTTTTCCATCTCGACGGCACGTTTTTCGTCGACTGCGGCTTCTGCCTTCTCAATCAGCGAAAGAACATCGCCCATGCCTAGAATTCGCTGTGCGATTCGATCCGGATGGAATGGCTCAAGGGCATCCATTTTCTCGCCGATTCCGGCAAGCTTAATCGGTTTCCCAGCAACTGCCCGCAGCGAGATCGCAGCACCACCGCGCGTATCGCCATCGACCTTTGTAAGGACGAAGCCAGTGATATCGATGGCATCCGTGAACTGCGTCGCAACATTCACCGCATCTTGGCCGGTCATCGCATCTACGACCAGAAGTGTCTCATGCGGGGATGTCGCAGCGTGGATTGCTTTGAGCTCATCCATCAATGAACCATCAACGTGCAACCGGCCGGCTGTGTCGAGGATGACGACATCGAGGCGCTTTTCTGTCGCGAAGGCAACAGCGTGCTTTGCAACATCTACAGGACCCATACCGGGCTGCGTGTAGACTGTCGCGCCGACCTGTCCACCGACAACCTGAAGCTGCTGGATTGCCGCTGGGCGCTGAATATCACACGCAGCCAGCATCACTTGCTTCCCCTGACCAATCAAGCGTTTGGCAAGCTTACCGGCAAGCGTCGTCTTACCCGCACCCTGCAAACCGCAGAGCATCATCACCGTCATCGCACGTGACTGAATATTCAGAGGAACTGCGACAGCACCTTCAATCGACTCATCCGGGCCGATACCAGACAGCGTGCGGACAAGTTCATCGTGGACAAACTTGATGACCTGCTGACCGGGCTGAAGTCCATCAAGGACATCCGCCCCAAGCGCCTGCTCTTTTACCCGGTTGACAAAACTCTTGACGACCCTAAAGTTGACATCCGCTTCGAGCAACGCCGTACGAACGATACGCATCGCTTCATCGATGTCCGCTTCCGTTAACTTTTGATTACCGCGCAGCTTGGCAAATGCTGTTTGCAGCTTTTCGGCGAGATTGTCAAACATGAGTCACCTTTGGTCTTCCAAACGCGAATTTTACCGTGAAGGGGATTGTTATGCGTTATTGTGGAGATATGCCGATGCTGATGACCTTTGGAGAGTTAATGTTGCGCATTTCACCTGCCGGGGATGGCAGGTTGATCACGGCGACCGGTGCAGACCTCGCATTTGGAGGCGCTGAATGCAATGTTGCCGTAGCAGCATCCATGATGGGGAGCCATGCGCGCTACGTAACAGCGCTACCTGACAACGCCCTTGGAAAAGCCGCCATCATGAAGATAAGAGCTGCTGGGGTCGATACGGAACAAATTAAGTGTATCCCCGGCAGAATCGGAATCTATTTTGTTGAATCTGCAACAGGACTTCAACCAGCATCCGTCATTTATGACCGGGCAGGATCCGCAGTTACAAAATGGTCGCCTTCGGATAGCGATATCGACGCGATGCTGGAAAACGTGACGCATTTCCACTTTACGGGCATCACGATTGCAATCGGCGGCGAGGCTGCTGTGACACTGGTCAGGGTCCTAGAAAAGTGCAAGGACCGTGCAATACACGTGTCGATGGACGTCAATTACCGGATGAAACTCTGGTCAGCTGATGCTGCCGCGAGTGGGATCAGCCCGTTGCTTTGCTATGTCGACACATTGATTTGTAATGAAAACCATGCCCGGATGCTGTTTGGCTGCACGGCTGAAGCGGATACCGACAAGGCGAACGATTTACATCAGCGATTTACCGGGCTTTCAAATGTCATTGTCAGCAGACGGCGCGCAGTGGATGAAACGCATGATGCGTGGAGTGTTGTTGCGTGTGATGGCAATGGTCGGACGTTTCAAAGTGAGCGGCGGGTGATACCGATGGTGGAGAGGGTTGGCGGCGGGGATGCGTTTGCTGGTGCATTCTTCTCACAATGGATGAACGGAATGGCGATGCAGCACTGTCTCGACTTCGGCGCTGCCGCACTTGCTCTTAAGCATGGCATTCGAGGCGACTTTTGCACCTTTTCTCGCTCGGATGTCGAGCAGCTGCTATTTGCTGATTCAACATCGGGTGTCGTCCGGTAGAATAAATTTCAACGTAGTAGACGCACCTGAGTGGGGAATACATATCTATGACAAACAGAAAATGGGTCTCCGATAACATTTTCACCGCTGGACTTGTCGCGATTGTGCGTTCGAAATCGGATGATTATTGTTTTGAAGCCGTAGCTGCTCTCGGTGTCGGTGGCTGCAATATTGTCGAAGCAACTTTGACCACTCCTGGTGCATTAGATTTAGTATCCAAAGTTCGTGAACAGCTTCCCAACATCACGATGGGTATCGGAAGCGTCCTCACGGTCGATCATGTGTTGGCTGCCGTCGATGCAGGCGCTCAGTTTGTCGTCACGCCAATCTTGAACACCGCTGTGATCAAGGCCTGTAATGATGCCGACTTGCCGATTGTCTGCGGGGCCTTCACACCTACAGAGGCACAGACCGCTCACGATGCCGGTGCCGATTTTGTAAAGCTGTTTCCCGCCGAGACACTTGGCGCTAAGTACATCAAGGCGCTGCTTGCGCCCCTGCCGCACCTTAGGATCATCCCGACCGGAGGCGTAGACATCACGACCATCCCCGAGCTGTTTGCCGCTGGGTGTGTAGCCGTTGCTGCAGGAAGCAACCTAGTCAGTGAAGCGCTTCTGTCCAGTCGTGATGCAGATGCTATTACCAAGAGGGCGCAGTCCTATGTTGATGCCGTTGCCAAGGCACGGTGCTCGTAGTGGTAGATGCGCCGATCGCTGGAGTTCGTACTTACCGCCTTTCAGCGAGGCTCTGGGAACCCATTGGCACGCCCCACGGTAAGACGTACCGCAGAGAGTCGTTGCTTGTTGCGGTGGACACAGCCGATGGTCGCACAGGTTGGGGAGAGTGTGGCGGTTTTCCGGAAGCTGCTGAAGTACTCATCAAAGAACGCCTGGCCCCAATCCTTTTTGGTCAGTGCGCACTAAACCATGAGCGACTCTGGCAAGCGATGTGGCTTGCTGCTCAGCCACATGGCCGGCGTGGTGCCATGATGGGCGCAATCAGCGGTCTTGACATGGCGATCTGGGACTTACGTGCTAGGACGTTAGAGATTCGTGCTGGTGACCTTTTTGGTGGCATCCACCGAGAGAAATTGCCTTGCGCTGCGATTGGCTTGTATTCAACCGATGGACCAGAAGTTGACCGCATACCTCGGTTGGTTGATGAGGCTCGAGCATTGGTCGAAAACGGCTACCGAGCCATTGCTGTACAGTTTGGAAGAAATCTCACGCAGGACAAAGCACTCATTGTGGGACTGCGTAACGCGCTACCTGAGACGGCATTCACGGCCGAAGCACATGGCGCCTATGACCTCCCGGAAGCGATTGCTATCGGTCGGCTTCTGGAAGAAAACCGCTTCTCTGTGTTCGAAGATCCCGTTCCTGCGGATATGCCGGATCTGTACACGCATTTGGCCGCGTCCGTGCGGATGCCCCTTGCAGCAGGACGTCTTCTACAGACAAGAACCGAGTTTGAAAATCTTCTGCGTACGCGGTGTGTTCACGTTGCTCATGTTCATCTGGCATGGTGCGGCGGACCGACAGAAGCGCTTCGGATACGCGCATTGGCATCCGCACACGGCATCAATGTCTCTCCAATCGCAACGGGTAACGCGATCGGGGTGGCTGCTGCGATGCACTTCCTCGCAACCGATATCCGGCAACCTGGACGTACCGAAGCGCCACCGCCACTTCTGCGCAGGGATGGCCTGAGAGACCCTCTGAGGGATCATCTCTCCGGAGGCATGCTACGTCTTGAGGATGGTCTGATGACGATTCCCAAGGGGCCGGGCTGGGGGATTGACCCGGACCTGGATGCCATCGAACGGCACATCGTAACCACGCAAAAGCTTACGCCATCAACAATCCTTCCCTAAGTTTGTCTGCAGGCATTGGTTCTCAAAGCATCAAACTGTCGTTGATGTCCGCGTCGGTGCGGTCATGACTTTCCAAATGAAACCATTCTTACGATCACGGTCGTGCGGGTAACTTCGACAATGGATTCGTGGTCACCTACAATGCACACATGACGATGACGCAGCACATACTCGATGTACAAGCCAGCATCCAGAGCGACAAGAGAGCAATGGACCGACTTGTCACCCTCTGCGACCGCTATGGGCATCGCCTTAGTGGTTCCGACTCCCTCGAGCGTGCACTCAATTGGCTCGAAAAGACGCTTCGTCAGGATGGCTTTGATTCCGTTACACGCCAACCGGTCATGGTGCCTCGCTGGGAACGGGGCAAGGAATCGCTGGAGCTTGTAACCCCAAGACAGACGCCGCTGGCGATGCTTGGTCTTGGCGGAAGTATCGGAACCAGCAGTCGGGGACTTGTTGCGCCCGTTGTACCGGTGATGGACTTCTCTGACCTTGCCGCAAAGGCTGACATGGTGCGAGGAAAAGTCGTGCTGTTCAATGTTCCCTTTACGACCTACGGAGCTACCGTGCAATATCGTGCAAAAGGTGCTGTGGCTGCCGCGAAAGCTGGCGCCGTGGCAGCGATCGTGCGCAGTGTAGGACCGAAGTCACTACAAACACCCCATACGGGTGCGATGTTCTACGAGGATGATGTCGTCAAGATACCAACCTGTGCGGTGTCCATAGAGGGTGCCGAGCTGCTGCAACGTCTCTATGATTCCGGTGACAAACCGATGGTGCGTCTCAAAATGCAAGCCCATATGCGGCCTGACAGACGCTCATCCAATATCTGGGCAGATATTAGGGGTAGCAAGTATCCCGATGAAATCGTTGTCCTCGGTGGGCATATTGACAGCTGGGATGTTGGTCAAGGGGCGAACGATGATGCAGGTGGGTGTTGTGCTGCGTGGGAGGCACTCATGCACCTAAAACGTGGAGGGTGGCGTCCGCGGCGCACAATACGCGTTGCATTCTGGGTCAATGAAGAAAATGGAACCCGTGGAGGCATCGAATACGCAGCCCGCGTAAAGGCGGTTCGTGAGGTTCATCGCTTGCTCGTTGAATCCGATAGTGGCGTCGGAAACCCACTGGCCGTCGGAATTACGACCAAGAACGAGATTAACTTTCGTGCGATTGAGGCTGAACTGAAGCCATTCCTACAGGATCGTCTGGGAGTTGCTGTTACGAATGGCGGGGGTGGGGCAGATGTGGGACCAACGGGTGCCCTTGGGTACCCTACAGCAGGCTTGAATACCGATACAACTGAATATTGGAATGTACATCACACACATGCCGATACCGTTGACAAGATAAACCCAGTGGATTTCCGACGTTGTACTGCTTCACTCGCAACGATTGCCATTTGGGCAAGCGAGTCTGATATTGCTATTTAGGGGTGAGAATATGGTAGTATCCGCCGGCATGAATCGACCCCTCAATATACTGCTTTCAAATGATGATGGTGTTCACGCACCTGGAATCTTGGCGATGCGCCGCTCACTGGCCGCCGCAGGCCACACAGTGACCGTTTGTGCACCGGATCGCCCCCGATCGGCAACCGGACACTCTATCACGCTGCATAAGCCGCTACGATTGAAAGAGGTCGCTCTCCACGATGGTTCTCCGGCCTATGCGTGCAGCGGCATGCCTGCTGACTGCGTGCTTATGGGGGTCACACAGCTGATGCAAGGCAATCGGTTTGACTGCGTCGTGAGTGGCATCAACCACGGGCCAAACCTTGGCTGGGACACAACGTACTCGGGTACTGTTGCTGCGGCGATGGAAGGGGTTGTAAACGGTTTCCAGGCGGTTGCTGTTTCGTTGGCATCCTTTGATCCAGCGCCACACTGGGAGACAGCCGGCGATTTCGTCGCACAGGTCATCGTTCCACAGCTGATGGCAAACCCGTTGCCTGCTGGCTGTCTCCTCAATGTAAACGTGCCAAATCTGCCTGCGAGTGAGGTCTCTGCTGAGGTTACCCGCCAGGGTGAGAGGCACTATGAAGATAAACATGAGGCACGTGTTGATCCACATGGCTCAGCCTACTTCTGGATTGGCGGGAAACCGGTAGACGTTGAGCCCATCCCCGGCACGGATGTCTACGCAGTAAAGAATAACCGAATATCTGTTACGCCTCTGCATCTTGACCTTACGCGGCATGATGTCCTTACGCATTTGCGTGAGTGGAATATCAACTACTAACTAACTTCGTCCGGTTGAACCCGACTGCGGCAAGTCCGGTGTCACTCGTCCAATAGGCTTCAATCACGGTTTCTGCGAATGTTGCAAAATACGGATGGTCCTGCCAAAGTCCTGTGCGAACACTGTCAAGCAATGCTGTGACCTGGGCGGTTTCGTGCGAGCGATAGGCTTCGTAGAGGAACGTCAACCGTTCGATTACATCGGGTGATGAAGCGCCCGCGGAATGGTCGCACTTTGGAACAATCACTTCGTAGAGGTGTTTGAGGTCATCCGATAACAGCAGCGCTTTGAGAGTCATTTGATTACCTCACCGTCGCGATTCCGATGTGATTTGTCTCGCCATCGCGTATTTGAACTGCAATTTGCTTGGCATCCGGTGAGATGCAACAAACGAGTGGCAACAATGTGCCATCCTGAACTTCTGCGACTTCCCTGACCTTCCACGTCAGCGTATCGAGTGCATAGACTACTGTTTCCGAGCCGAATGCAATCAATCCGCCATCCTTGCTCCATGAAATGGCTGTGCGGATGCCACCCGCTATCAAAGTACGCTGCGTAAGTTTCTGCGTCACAACGTCCAACGTAAAGAGCTGAGGTGGATTGCTCTTTTGTTGTAGGAGCACCGCAAGCGTACTGCCATCCGGGGATGCGACCAGCCAGTGCCGCGGTTTCTTGACGATGCGCAAGTCTGTTTCAGCAAAGCGAGTCAATCGTCGCTGCGTAAT
>CAIWTR010000072.1 GCA_903915615.1 uncultured Armatimonadota bacterium | reverse complement strand
TGGGTCCCGCCCAGAAGCTAAAATGACCCGTTCATTTAAGGTGACTTCAAATGCCAGAAACGATGGTGCATCCAATGTGTAAAACGAGTTGACGTTATAGCCAGCGACCTCAACTGCAATTAGGTTTACACCTTCTGTGCACTTACGTGAGAGGTCCCAATCATCGATGCGATGAAAACCATGTGGGCCACGGCTTGGTCCGTTTCCTATAAATTTCCCATTGAGAAAGACGCGGTAGCGGGTCATCCCTGCAATCCGCAGGCGTAACCGGCCGCTGGTTTGAAGCTTTGCTAATCTAAACTCAGCCGTCGTTGCAACAATGATGTTCTGTTCATCCTGCTGATTTTGTAGCCAGATTGGCTGCGCCGCTTTAAACATCGTTTAGTTATCCTCAAATCGCTGTATCAGCACAGGACGGTACTCTGCCGGGACCAGCCCTTCCGTCACGTCTGGTACAGAAAGAACGCCATCGATGGGCAATATGCAAGCCTGTAATCCATCAGGGAGATTCTCGTAGCCGCTGCGTAAGAACTGTGCGGCGTTGACTTCTGCCGTTGTTACTCCGCTGATTCGGGATGCCAACAACACTGTGTGGATTGCTGCGATGTTTGGACTAGTCAGGTCCATCACAGTATTCTTCCAACCTCGGGCATGTCCCCACGCAGCACCCAGAAGCGCAAGCGTCTGTCCACGACAGGACTTTATGGCAAGGCCATTCCATCCACATGTGCTTGCGTACTTGATGTCATCCAGCTGGGTAAACGTTTCATCAACCAGAAGTGGCGTGTCAGCGGCGATTTCAGACCAAAGCTGTCTGTCGGCACTCTCTGGAGACATTGATGGCTGTTCAATCGCCGATACGCAAACGGCAACATCGGGTGCGACGTGCCGAAGCATTGACAGGAATTCAGCCAACTTGTTCGCAGATTCATAGCAACCGTTTGCATCCAATGTGATGTCAATATACCCATCGGCTGCAGGCATGGCCTTGCACACAGCGATCACATGGTTTACATCCGATTCGATGTTGCCGGAGCCAATCTTGATTTTTAGGCGTCTGATGTTATGCGATGTACAGTAATCCCTGACGAGCTCTGGTGAGGTCTTGATACCAACAACCATTTGTGCATCAACAAATGTTTTGGGTGGATGCAGCATGCTGTCGATCGCGGATGCGGCTCCAAAGCCAGGGAAGGTTGCATCAAATGGTGAGGGTCCATGCTGAGCATACAAATCAAACGAAGAGCATCCGGCTAAGCAGCCAGCGGCATCGTGGATTGCATTATCGAGTGGTGCACAGCAGACTCTACGTGCAAGCGGGGGGATGGATTCAAGCAGCTGGTCAGAAAGGGAGATCAAAGTGTGTCCCAATCCAAGGAGTGAATCACTCGGCTGTTGCTGTGCCACTTGTTGTGCAATGGTCTCGCAGGCCTTGCGTAATGCATAGTCCTTGTCTGTATCGGTTGCCTCTGGCCAGCACCAGACATGCGATAAGAGAACCGTTCCAAAGCCTTGTCTCGTGATCGTTCCGTTGGTGAGCGTTACTTGGCAGGTCGCTTCGGTAATCGTGTCGATGGTGCCTTTTCCGATAACCAGTGGCGGAGATAGTTGGTGCTGCTGGAAGACAAATTTGGCATCCAGAATACGGAGCGGCCTATTATCCGTTGCTGGCAAGGCTATTCCTCAAACGTGACACTTTTTCAAATGCGTGGATAATCTCATCGATTCCGCTGGTATCGGCCATTAATTCGGTCATCGGCAGCCAGGCTCCAACCAGGTGTGCAACCAGATCACTGACAGGACATTTTGCGCGATTTGCTTCCACCGATTGTGTATAGCCATTCGATGCACCCGTGTACGGACCGAAGTCACCTGTCGTAAACGCATCGTGTTCGTAAACCAAGGTCGCGTAGCCAGGCCCACAGGATATCCCTTCGGCCCTTAGGGCTCCGAGAACGCTATCTCTTGGAACGCCGAAGAATGTGTCATCAATGCTGAAGCAGTAAAGATGGTACGCGTTTAGCGTTTCACCATCACGATCGGGGAGCGGAGCAAACCCTGGGATGCCACTCAGTGCCGCATTCAGTCGCTTTCCATTCTCAAATCGATGGACTGTCTGCGCATCTAAGCGCTGGAGCTGACAGCCAACAATGGCGGCTTGAAATTCTGTCATCCGGTAGTTCCCGCCGAGCATCGCATGCCGATACCGACTCGGATCTCCGGGAATACGACCGTTGTTTTGCAGCGCAGAGAGGCGTGCGTAGAGCGCGCTGTCATTTGTGGTGATAATCCCACCTTCACCGCAGTTGAGGTTTTTGGATGCCTGTAATGAAAAGCAGCCAATCGTCCCGATTGAGCCAATCTGTTTGTTTCGCCAAGTGCTTAGGTGCGCGTGGCTTGCATCCTCAAGTATGGCTAGTCCGTGTTTCTCCGCAACTGCACCCAGAGCATCCATATCTGCCGGAACGCCGCCAAGGTGAACCGGCATAATTGCGACCGTCCGCTCGGTGATGACACTCGCGACCGAATGCGCATCGAGGCACAGACTGGAGCGCTCGATGTCTGCAAAAACAGGCACACAGTTTGCTTCTACGATAGCCATCGCTGTTGCAATAAATGTGTATGCCGGACAGATTATC
>CAIWTR010000071.1 GCA_903915615.1 uncultured Armatimonadota bacterium | reverse complement strand
GGGGTCAACTTTGGCGCGGAAACCGCCTCTGGCTTCTTCCAGAGCGGCGTTACACGCTTAGATGCGACATCAACGGAATACAGCTTGTCATTACCATCCCGGTCGGACACAAACAGAATCTGCTTGCCATCGGGTGTCCAGACAAAGTCACGGTCGTACCCAATCCAATCCGTAATCCGCTCAGCCAGGTCCACATTGCGACCCTTGCCCTTGTCGATCGGCGCTACCCAGATGTCGTTGTTGACGAGGAAGGCGACCTGTTTGCCATCCGGGCTTGGCTCTTGTTCCGAAACCTGGTTGTTGCTGATGGACCAGCGGCTGATGGGGTTAACTTTGTCATCGGCTGTGCCAGCAATCAGGACGAGCTTCTTTGGCTCGCCGCCCGTGGCTGGACGAATGTAGATCTCTGTTCCGTGTGCAAAGACGATATCGCCTGTTTTTGCAGCAAGCGATGGATATCGAACACTGCCGCCCGTAAGCGATGTTAGGCGCTGTGCCTTACCGCCATCCATCGGGATACTCCAGACATTTGGCGTCTTGTCGGCATTGTCTGTCCACTTGAGAGGCGCCTTGCCAAACCACTGTGCATTTGGCGTCTCCTCACCGGTCGTTACGCAAATAATCGATTTGCCATCTGGTGTTGGTCTTGGCCAAAGATATTGCTGTTCACCACTTGTGATGGCGGTGCGCTTCTTTGAGGCGATGTCAAAGCGCCAGAGCTGGCTTGCTGCTGAACCGCGGTAGCGTGGGCGAGTCCACGGGAAGCCATCGCGTGTGTAAACAACCTGCTTACCTCCAGCCACTGGAGCCGCGCCGCCGATACGCTTAAAGTCCTCCACAATGCGCTGAACTTTGAGTGAATCTACATTGACGGTGTAAATGCCCGGGACACTGGATTCTCGGTTTGCTGAGAAGTAAATGGATTTGCCATCCGGCGTCCAGTCCGTTGGGACCTCGGATGCTGGCGACTTTGTGATCCGGCGCGGGGTGCCACCCGTGCTCGGGACGATGAATATGTCGCTGTTACCATTACGATTGGATGAAAAAGCAATCCACTTTCCGTCTGGGGAGAACACAGGATTGCCATCAAATTCGGCATGAGCGGTGAGGGGGGATGCGGTTCCGCCCGTTGAGGCCGCGATGTAAACATCCCCGCGCCAGCTGAACGCAACGCGCTTGCCATCCGGCGACAGTGTGGGGGCCTGCGCGCCGTGGATAGTGACATCCTGTGCGTAAGCAAACGATGGAACGGCGGCGATGCCGAGAGCGGTGATAGCAGCAAGCGTCTTCATTTTCAAAGTCTACCGTGGTGAACAATAGTGCGTCACATTCACCGTGCAATTGATGCTTATTTGCTGTTTCAGGCCAAACTGACCGCGATGCGCTAGTACGAAGGCAATTCATACGTGTCTTTGCACAATCTGCTTTTAAGAGATAGGCGTTGTTCAGCATTCAAGAGGCGGACTTGCTTGAGGCTGTAATATGACTATGGTCACATCCGGTGCCCGATAGCTATTACTATGTCTACTCATCTCGATCCCTGTGTCCTTGTTCTGTTCGGTGCGACTGGCGACCTTACGCGCCGGAAACTGACCCCCGCACTCTATGCGCTTCACTGTGATGGCCACCTTCCAGCTGGTTTCCAAGTCGTAGCGTATGGGCGTCGTGACAAGGATGATGCATCTTTCCGTGCTGACCTTCTGGCCCACATGCAGCAGTTTGCTCCCAAGGCTGAAATGTC
>CAIWTR010000070.1 GCA_903915615.1 uncultured Armatimonadota bacterium | reverse complement strand
CGTTACGCGTAGATAACATTGCTTTAGGGTCGCATGTTCATTTGTTGGAATGCGATTGCCGGTACACAGCTGGCCGATTTCTGGGTTTCTCGTTTGCTCTTGGTGTTGGGATGTTCTTTGGGATTTACCCGGCTGTGCGGGCGAGCAAGCTAGATCCAATCGATGCCCTTCGCTTTGAGTGAAATAGTGATGCGTTACGCGTAAATAACATCGCTTTTGGGTCGCAAGTTCATCTAATGGAATGCGATTACACGTACTCAGCTGGCCGATTTCTGGGTTTCTCGTTTGCTCTTGGTGTTGGGATGTTCTTTGGGATTTACCCGGCTGTGCGAGCGAGCAAGCTAGATCCAATCGATGCCCTTCGCTTTGAGTGAAATAGTGATGCGTTTCGCGTAGATAACATCGCTTTTGGGTCGCATGTTCATCTGTTGGAATGTGATTGCCGGTACACAGCTGGCCGATTTCTGGTTACACGACAAATCCCCATGTATTTTGCTGGGATGATGCTTGAAATGTGGTGTTGTCAGCATTACACTTTGGCATGAAACGCACCGCTCTCCTCGCTATCACCGTGGGTGTGATAGCCTCCGCATCGTCGCTGGGATGGAACGTCGTCCAACAAAAAGAAGGCTACACCGACACTCCATTCATCTTCACTGGTTCGAAGTGGCGTGTCCATGATTCGAGCCGCCCTGTGCCACCTGTGGTAACACCAGCTCCTGGTGGCGCTCCGGTAGCAGCTCCATCGGATGCAATCATCCTCTTCAATGGCAAAGACCTCTCCAAGTGGTCCAACCAGAAGTGGAAAATTGTTGGCGACGCGATGATGTGCCGTGAAGAAGGTGAGAAGGTTGTAGGCGTCGGTGACACCGCTACCATCGAAACGTTCGAAGACTTCCAGCTCCACGCTGAATGGGCTACACCAACACCTAAGGGCGAGAAGTCCCAGGGCCGCGGTAACTCCGGTATCTTCCTCTCTGGAAAGTACGAAGTTCAGGTCCTCGATAGCTATGAGAACCCAACCTATGCCGATGGCCAGGCTGGAGCCATCTACGGCCAAAAGCCGCCAATGGCTAATGCCGCACGCAAACCAACCGAGTGGCAGACATATGACATCTTTTATACATCCCCACGCTTTGATGCAGCTGGCAAGCTGACCAAGTCTGGCTTTGTAACCGTTGTCCACAATGGTGTCCTTGTACAGAATCATCATGAGATTCTTGGCAACACAAATCACAAGTCTGCACCTGCGTACGTACCACATGGTCCTGGCCCAATCCGCCTTCAGGATCACAGCAACGCAACGCGATTCCGTAATATCTGGATCCGCCCAATCAAGGATGCTTCGTAGTCCTAACTCCTAACTCTCAGGGCGTTTCCACGTGAAACGCCCTTTTTTCGTAACTGCTTTGTTGAGAAAGGACTGAAAAATGAACTTTGAACTCCTCAAGTCAATCTGTGAAGCGCCCGGTATCCCAAGCCGTGAAGAAGTTGTGCGCGGTGTGATTCAGGATGCGATGGCGCCTCTTGTGGACTCCATCCACGTCGACACCATGGGCAATGTTATCGGGCACAAACAGGGTAGCGGTAAAGGACCGAAGGTCCTGATCGCAGCGCACATGGATGAGATCGGTTTCATCGTCCGCCACATCGACGACAAAGGCTTTATCCGCCTTCAGCCTCTTGGCGGCTTTGATGCCCGCGTCCTTGTGGCACAGCGTGTGTTGGTGCATGGATTTGCTGGTGAAACGCTCCGGGGTGTCCTCCAGCCAAGTAGCCGACCAGCCCATCTGCTGACGGATGCTGAGCGGGGTAAGCCTGTTTCCCTCGATGACTTGTTTATCGACCTCGGGATGTCTGCTGACGAAGTTCGTTCCAAAGTTGAGCTTGGCGACCCGATCACGATGGACCGTACGTGCGAACGTATCGGCAAGAGGGTGATCTCAAAGAGTCTGGATGACCGCCTGCTTGTCTATGTGATGCTTGAGGCGCTGCGCGAGCTTGGTAACCATGACTGCGACATTTACGCAGTAGCGACCGTTCAGGAAGAGATTGGCCTCCGCGGTGCAACTCCGGCTGCATATGCAATCAACCCTGATATCGCGATTGCGCTTGATATCACGATTGCTGGTGATATTCCGGGAGGCACTCCGGATGCACAAATCACCCAGCTAGGTGCGGGAACTGCCATCAAAATCATGGATGCAAGCCTCGTCTGTCATCCGAAGCTGGTTCGCCACTTCCGCGATGTAGCCGAGCAGCACAACATCAAGTATCAGCTTGAGATCCTGGGCCGTGGCGGCACGGATGCTGGTGGAATGCAGCGTGTCCGCGGTGGAATTCCATCCTTTACGCTGTCGGTTCCGACACGGTATGTGCATACGGTAAACGAGATGGCGGATGTAGATGACATCAATGCATCGGTACAAGTCCTTGCCCGCTGGCTCGAAGATTGTCATACCCGCAGCTATGGCTACGGCGACGCGTAGGCCTGACTCACTGTAATCATCACCCGCCGCATGGAATAACCCCTGTGCGGCGGGTATTTTGTTGGTATGTCCACTGATGAGCATCCAAACGAAAAGGCGATGTCAGCCATTATCAAGCAAGTTCAGGATTTGATTGAAATGGCGACGTACGAAACCCAAACTGATGTCGCAGCGACGCTCGCTCATTGGACCGCATCGATTGTCGCGGGCGAAATCCGGGACGCTACACTCAGTGTTTTTGCGACATCGGACCCAGAGACGGGAGACGTTGTCGAGCGGATTGTGAAGCCAACGGATTTGCGTATTGTTGTGTTGCTACCTAATGGAAGCCAGCTTGAAAGACACGCCGAGTTACATCCATCGGCCAATCCTTACCTGGTAAGTCTACGCCCTACTTAGTTTTCGCGGTCACCACAGAGCCTTCATGCGCTGGCGACTTACACGGCTCAGCGCGCGAAGACCAGTTTGACCATCACCTGCGGCAGAAATGACTTGTTGTTCGGTGCACCGAGAAGAAGATACGTCTCGGTACCGCGTTCTCCAGCTTCCCGATAGCTGATGTATGGGTTGATAGTTGCCGGTGAGCCAGGCTCTTCCTGAACCAAGATACGGCCACCTATCGTTCTCGTGCGCGAGAGGATGAAGTTCCCAGTCAGAATGTGCTGTCGTCTCCAGCCTCCAAACTGCTGTAGGCCACCAGTGTAAAGCACATCCAGGTTTTTGATTGGTCTCCATGACACATTCGGTGCATAGAAACGATACGCCTTGTCCGCTTGTTGCCCCGTAATCAGCTCCATGCCAATCTGACGGAAGCGGTTTGTCGCACCGGATGTGATGCCAAAGCGGATGGTTGCATCCTTCTGCGCATCGAACATATTGTGGTTTACGCTGGTTGACAACCGCCAATCAGAGCGCGTGTCGAACTGAACGCCAAGGCCGCCACCTCTCTGGTAGGGAGTTCCATCTTGATGCCATGTATAGCTTGGGAAGAAGTCTACAGAAAAGCTTCGCCAGGCACCTTTTCGCCATTCACGACTCCAATTGTGGTAGACCTGAAAGCCTTTGAAGTCATCAAAGTAGAACAGACCATTTGCAGATCTGATGTTGCGCCCAGCATTCATCAGCTGAACGCTCGTAAAGTTGAATGAGTCCTGATAGGAAAAGTTAAGGTCTGCGGCCCCGCCACCGCCATTCAACCCGGATGACTTGATCAGTTGGTAATCAAGACCCACTTTGTTTCGGCGAAGGGAACCATCGAGTGCAACCACCCCAGAATGATCATTGTCTTTAGCAACATCCGACTGACTGGCAAAGAGACCAATCTGATCAGTTGCACTGATGTCATGTCGGTAGCGGACGATGGTATCTACTCTGTCACCAAAGTCAATCGCTGTCAGAAAGCCCAACGTGTCCTTTGGGGTGATCTTTCCATAGGCCTTTGCACCGATGTCAAAGAGCCCAATCCGGTTCGAGTAAAACAGCGGACCAAACGTATAAAAAGAGCCCGCAGAGAAGTAATTGGCTCCTTCAAGGAAGAAAGGGCGACGCTCAGGGACAAACTGTTCAGCACGCGAAAATGCAACCGTCTGTACAGCACTTTCGACAGTGGCAAAGTCAGGGTTAATCGTCGAAACAATCGTGAAGTCAGGCGTTACCGTATAGCGGGCATCGATGCCTGTCCGTATCTGTGAACCTGTCTCCTTGGCCGTTGTGAGGGCGTATGGAAGGAGGCTCAGGGATGGCTTGTGCTTCTCCTTAGGAGGCTCGATTTGTGACCAGCGCCCCATCAGGTTAAGAAACTGCTGCGGAGTTGTGTTTGACCATTGGCTCTTGATGCGCGTCCGGTATTGGAACCGGGTGAAATTCAACCCAAAATCAAGGTTCTTCTTGCCACCGGGGAAAGACAATGTCTTCCACGGGATGCGCATTTCGGCTTCCCAGCCAGCCGATGTCTTGGTCGCTTTGGCATCCCAGTCACCATTCCACTCCGCTTTGCCGGCGCGACCACCACTGATTTTCGCGCTTCTCGTGGACAGAGCGTTTACCGAAAATCGACAGAGGTCACTTTGTTTCGCAGAGAGAAACGGGTCCAGCGTGACCTCGAGGTAATCCTCAGAGTCATTGTCGCCAAAGTCGCCCCCACCAGAATAACGAGAATCACGCAGAACTTCTCTGGCGATGATGCCTGTAGGAACCTTGTCATAGGCCTTGAAGGCTACATAAAGAAAGGTTTCATCGTAAGAAATATACGCTTCGGTTGGTTCAAGGGCCGGCTTACCTGTGACAAGGTCTGTGAAGCCGCTTGCACGCGTCGCATCCGGCCACTCGTTCTCACCGATGCGTCCATCGATAACAGGAAGAACCGTTGCGCGCGTCGCCTTGATGACTCGATTGGAATCGCCGGTGTCTGCATTGCCAGCTGTTGAAAACAGTGCTAACGCGGCAAAGAGCATACAAGACGTTAATATTTTGAACGACATAACTGCCCGGTATACACCAATTCATGGAGTCAGGCACGTAAAGCGGGTTAAGACTCTGTACGCAGTATAAATG